>JAGBFY010000312.1 GCA_017936245.1 Kiritimatiellia bacterium | reverse complement strand
TGAGGAGTGCTTTATCTCTCCCATGCGCGGCAAGGCAGAGGGGATCGTCCATTCTACCATGCCCCTGTCCTACAACGGCCAGCTGATTGAGAATTTCTCCCTGCGCTTCGAAGACGGCAAGGTTGTGGTCACCCGCAAGGATGACTCCCTCAAGGCTCTTCACGGCCTTTCGCGCGCGCTGATCAACAACATGGTGATTGGCGTTTCCGCGGGCTACACGAAGAAGCTCTCCATTGAAGGCACCGGTTTCAAGGCCGCCCTTCAGGGCAAGAACCTCTCCCTCTCGCTCGGATTCGCATCGCCCAAGATCTACGCAATCCCCGAAGGCATCACGGTGACCGTTGAGAACGACGGTCTTCAGGTGACGGTCTCGGGCTGCGAGAAGGCGCTCGTTGGTGAAGCCGCGGCTCGCATCCGCAGCTTCTATCCGGCCGAACCCTACAAGGGCAAGGGCATCAAGTACGTCGGCGAACACATCCGCCGCAAGCAGGGTAAGAAGGTGGCTTAATCATGTTCAACCGCAAAACACAGCGTGCGAAGCGCCATCTTCGCCTCCGTCAGCGTGTGATCGGCACGGCAGAGAAGCCGCGCATGTCGATCTGCGTGACGAACAAGCACATGTACGTCCAGTTCATCGACGACTCGGTGGGCAAGACGCTCGCCTCCGCCTCCACAATCAAGGAGAAGAAGGCGAACCTCGAGACGGCGAAGGCTCTTGGAGCCGCCGCCGCCGAGGCCGCGAAGGCGAAGGACATCAAGATGGTCGTCGTCGACCGTGGCGGCAACAAGTACACGGGTCGCGTTGCGGCAATCGTGGAAGCTTGCGTCGCAGGTGGCGTTTCCATCTCCAGCAAAACCGTCAAGGAGGCTGAATAATGGCTCAGAATCGTGACAAGCGCCGCGAGAATGCGGCTACTGACGATCTCGACGAACATGTGGTGTTCGTGAACCGTTGCGCCAAGACCGTCAAGGGCGGTCGCCGCATGAGCTTCTCCGCCGTCATCGTGGTCGGTGACCGCGAGGGCAAGGTCGGCGTCGGCTTCGGCAAGGCCAATGAAGTCGGTGACGCAGTCCGCAAGGGTGGCGAAGCCGCCCGTAGGGCCATGCGCCCCATGTGCATGAAGGGCAAGACCATCCCGCACGAGGTTGAAGGCGTGTGCGATGGCGGCCGTGTGATGCTCAAGCCCGCGCCTGACGGCAAGGGTCTGATCGTTGGCGGCGGAATGCGCCCCGTGCTCGAGGCATGCGGCATCCGTGACTGCGTGGGCAAGTCCCTCGGCTCCAAGAACAAGCTCAACGTGGTGAAGGCGACGCTCAACGCCCTCTCGAAGCTCCGCTCCGCAGAGGAAATCGCTTC
This sequence comes from Kiritimatiellia bacterium, assembly GCA_017936245.1. Classification (GTDB taxonomy): domain Bacteria; phylum Verrucomicrobiota; class Kiritimatiellia; order RFP12; family UBA1067; genus UBA1731. The sequence continues at coordinate 959 of JAGBFY010000312.1, read as the reverse complement.
CATCCGCGCGTAAAGAAAAGGAAACAGAAATGGACCTTTCCAATCTTACAAACACCCCGGGAGCCCGCGAGCGCCGCAAGCGCGTCGGTCGCGGTACCGGTTCGGGTATGGGCAAGACCTCTACGCGCGGCCACAAGGGTCAGAATGCGCGCAAGGGCCACAAGCAGAAACTCGGCTTCGAAGGCGGTCAGATGCCTCTCGTGCGCCGTCTTCCGAAGCGCGGCTTCAATAATGCCCGCTTCAACGCGAAGGCTCTCGGCGTGAACCTCTCCTCCTTGGAGAAGTTCTTTGACGCCGGCGCGGAGATCACCGTCGAGTCGCTCGCGGCGAAGGGATTCTCGGACAACAAGCGTCCGAAAATCAAGGTTCTCGCCGTTGGCAACCTCACCAAGAAGTTCACGGTGAAGGTTCCCTGCAGCGCGGCTGCCAAGGCCAAGATTGAGGCCGCTGGCGGCACTGTCGCCTAAGGCATTTCGGCTTAGCAGCCTGATAAAAGATGAGGGTTCACGCAATTCCGTGAGCCCTCAACTTTTTTTGCTCATTTTCAAAATGAGAACACTGTTCGGACTAATTCTTACGCTTCTATGAGATTGAGATAAGTTGAGAATATGTTTTGGACTGTTTCTCAAGATTATGGTGCGGATGAAATCTTATATACTGCCAGAATTGCGCTATTTAACAAATCAATTAATTAATGCGCTAAATTATAACTCTTTTCATGGGCTATCCTCCAGTTGACATGTCCACAGTTTATAAACAACGAACATTGTTTATTGGCTGTGGTGGTGTGTTTTGGGAGGGGATGATTGTGTGATTTTGGCTGGAGTTGGAAGACGGAAGTAATGGGGGATTTGATTTCTGCGATGCGAAAATGCTTCGAGAGGGATGCTTTAAAAAGTACATACAAGCACCATTAATCGGAATGAGAATATGGTTTGGACTGATTCTCAAGATTATGG
>JAGBFY010000311.1 GCA_017936245.1 Kiritimatiellia bacterium | reverse complement strand
TCATTATGCACTTCTGCGAACACATCATCAGTGCGCATTTCAAGGGGCACTTAGTCAACTTGCCTTTAATGGATCCTTTCGTCAATTCTTGCTCAAAAAGCCGGGAAATCGTCAAATGAACTCCACAGCTTTCATTCGAATCATCCTTCCGGAAAGAAATCATAGAACTGATACCACTGACCGGGGTATGCAATGGTTTCGCGTTCAAGGAAGGATACAAATCCATCAAGCATGGCGGATGAATCCTGATCAAGGGCGGCGAAATGTACCTCATAGCGGTTCCAACCTATGCTGACGCACGTTACAGCGAACACGGGAGATTCCATCAGTTTCGCAAAACGGTACACGCCCTTCGGCCACACGCACTCACGTCCCATAAAATGATGTTTCAGAACACTCTTTGAACCCGCGCTCACCCTGTCACCTGCCATGATCACAAGTTCGCCACGACCTATCGCATCCTTCATCCTGACCGCAGTCTCCACGCCGATATCCTCAACGGCGTGAAGCTGCAGTCTCGTATCATCAAAATGCCGCATGAACACCTTCATGAACACGGCATCATGCCCCATCTGCTGAAATGCGTTCACCTTCGGAATGCGCATTACACTTTCGCCATTCCGTTTCAGCGCTTCTGGCAAGGACGGCAGAACGCCTATCATCCCCACGTGCGTACACATAACGAACGCACCCTTGCCGGAATTCACCGTTTCTCGGAATCTGCGCCAGCCTTCATCGTCCCGGACTGACATCCTGGGCGGATTCTTGCCGAGCGTGCATGAATCCGTCTTATCCATCAGTCCCCACGAAAAGCGGAGAATATGCATGAAAAGACGAGGCATAGTCGCCCTTACCTCCTTACCGGCAAACTCCGACAGAACCGCATAGAACTTCTTCAGAGCAACCCTTCCCTGCCGGGAGAAGAGATATATGACCGGCATACCGATGACAAATATCACTTTCTGAAAATTCTTCCCAAGCCACGCGTACGAATACCACATGAACTGCGCCCAGAAGATAGACGCGCACTGTTCGCGCTGTTCATGCCATGCAGCAGATGGATCATCTTGTTTTTTTCCGTGGCGTGGAGGCATCTCTACACACCCGCTGAAAAGTTTTGCCGTAATGTAGAAAGTCGCCAATCCGGCGGCGAGCGTAATGCCCATCACACGCGTTACGGCAAAATCCGTGAACGCAAGGAGTCCGAACCCGATGAAACTCGTGAGGAACGAATAGAACACGGCACGCGATGTCGCTTTCAAACCAACATCACCGTTACCGGACTTCAACATGTGCCTGCGGAACGCGCAATAGTCCAGCCCAAGACCCATGAAGATGAAGAAACATATTGTCGCAAAGAAATTTCCACGCTCTCCCATCAGAAGAAGAACCGATTCAACCACAGAATACGTGCAAAGCATGGGAAGTATGAAAGCGAAAGAGAACCGTCTCAACACGACGGCGAAAACCGCAGCAACAACCAGCATCACCTTGATGAGAAGTCTCTTCGCCTCCAAATCCCATTGAATCAATGCCATCTCAAGATGTTCCTTCGGTGCGAATACTCGCTTTTTCTCCGGAAGCTTCAAAACCGAAAGCGGCAGTCCCGTCATTTCACAATAGTTTTTCCCTTCCACCTCAAAAAGTCGCTCAACGAGTTGGATATTGCGCATTTGCTCTTTTGCAGAGGGCACAAAACCCGATCCGCCAGACATCTCCAGCGCAATGCGTTCCCCTTCTGCAAGATACGGATCCGGGTTATAGAGACGCGACATATCCATCTTAGCTGAGAGACAGGGAATGTCACATTGCAGAATTATAACCGCCGGCAAAAATATCAGCGCGGCAACTACAACAATCAAATAGCTCTTCCCTCTTTGCTCGTTACCCTTTACCCTTTTCTCTTCACCCTTTACCCTTTTCCCTTGACTCTTTACCCTTACCACATCCCTCCTAACACCAAACGCAAGCACACCCATAAAAACGGTAGTCAAACCTGCAACTGTAAACAACGCCATCTGATTCAATACTTCGACCTTTGAAAAGAGAAGCGGAAGGAAGCACGCCGCCGTACTCAAATACGATACAAAAAGAGGCTTCGCTATCGAGCCTTTCGCCATCATCGAATGATAGACGTAATCAACACTCATTCCTATGAGAGTCGTGCCAAACACAAAAGCTATGGCATGCGGCTTTTCAAAGAAAGCTAAAAGAGCGGCAGAAGAAACACAGAAAGAGGATGCAAGCGCGATAACAAGAACGGGGATGAATCTGAATGACCTTGTAAGCATCCACCCGAACAGCAGAACACAGAAAAGCGAAATCGCCGAAAGTACATTTATCTCCTTCTTTGAGTTGGCTGAGGCTATGGCTGTATGGAACGGCGCTCCAGCGCATCTTACATCGTCTGCACCTGTCACAGCCGAAAGTGCAGCAAGCGCCTGTTCTGGAGTCAAATCAACCCCGACAGCCACCCACTCGCCATGTGGAGCCTCGGACGACAAGACATAATCCGTGAAAAGAAGGAACGGATCCTTCTGTGGCGAAATGACCGGCGGCACCGGAGAGAACAGACGCGCCGCCGCCGCATCGCGAACTGCGCCATATTCACCTTTTTCAAGAAGATTGCGGGTTGACGGCGACAGGAATCCATTAGCATACGGAGACAAAGCCTTCAACATTCGCTGTTCCGCACCTGACGGCGGAAGTTCCACGCCAAGCTTGGTCAATCTAGCACGAGCCGCTTCCGCCGAATTCGTCTTTACCAGAAATTTTGCGGAATTGGACATTGCAGACGCCGCCTCCTGCAATCCATCTCCTGAAGCATCTCCAAGCAACGCGACAAGATTCGCCTCAACCCCTTTTCTTGCGGTAAAGAAGAGCGAGCCGACTGCAACAGCGATCACGGCGAGGAGCGCAAAACGCAGAAATATCTTCAATTTCCCTGACATGAAAAACAGCGCCGCTATCTCTTCAGCGAAATCTCAAGACGGTCACCGTTCTTGAAAATGACCCGCATCGAAGACGGTATTTCGATACCGTCCGCCTTGAAGACCGGGTTTACGCTATCGCTTTCGACCTTATCCACAACGCCTTTCATCTCCCGCATCTCGAACACCTGCGCAATGTTATCGATCTTCATGTCGAGCCGGCGGGATGTAGTCCTACCGCCCACAGTGAACGAATAGTTTGTAGGCGTTGCGACAAAAAGAGATGGAATGGGTCTGAGAGTGTTCCAAACAAACGCCCTATCCCTCTCGAAAGACCATGTGCCCGTGCTCGTAAGGGTGACGCCTACATCCTGCAACGATTTCTTCTGCACGAATGTGCCGCCAACCTTGCCCTCCGCAAAAGCGCAAAACGAAGCAAAGAACATGACGGACATCAAGCTGACTGCTCTCATACCGCAAATTCCTCAACTTTCACCAGCAGCAGACTGGGGACAGACCCTTTTCCAGATCAGAAGACGCGTCTTGCCATATTCGCGGTCTCTACACAGATCCCAACCGGGAAGGTCCCCCATCCTGACCCGGAACGTGGTCTCAACGATGAGCAGCCCACCCGGTTTCAGAACATTGCGCTCGGCAAGGTTCTTGAGCATCGACTCAAAGCCGTTCTCCTCGCCCATTGCATATGGAGGGTCGGCATAGACGATATCGAAAGGTGCGCCTGCGAATGATGCAAGGTACTGATAAGCATCTGCCTGAACGATCTCAGGGGCAAGCTTGAGCAAAGCGGAATTCGACTTGATGAACGCGATGTGACGAGGGTTACGCTCAACGAATGTGACGGAGGATGCACCGCGCGACAAGGCCTCGAGCCCTACCGCACCAGAGCCGGCAAACACATCAAGGAATCTCGCGCCTTTTATCTCGTTCTGGATTATGTTGAAGAGAGCTTCGCGTACGCGATCCTGCGTAGGGCGCACCTCCAATCCATCCGGAACCTTGATGACCCTTCCTCTGTGTATGCCACCCGTTATGCGCATCGACGAAACCCTCCAGCAATCACATTGCCGCCAGCTTCTTTGCGATCATCGGGCCAACCATCTTCGGATCGGCCTTGCCCTTCGAGAGCTTCATCACCTGGCCGACAAAGAATCCGGCTGCAGCCTTCTTGCCCGCCTTGTAATCCTCAACCACATTGGGATTTGCGGCGATGGCCTGATCGACGAACGCCTCAAGCGCGGCAGTGTCGCTGACCGCTCCAAGTCCGCGTTCCTCGACTATCGCAACGGGATCGCCTCCCTTCTCGAAAATTTCCGGAAGGAGTTCCTTGAGCGTAGGACCGTTGATCGTGCCCTTTGCTGAAAGCTCAACGAGCGAACGCAGTGCCTCGGGCCTCATCGCACATTCACCTATCGCCTTGCCAGTCGCATTCATGAGCGCCATCACGTCAGACATGTAGAGATTGCACAGAAGCTTGGCCGTCTTCTTGTCCAGCCCCTTCGCAGCAGCCTCGAAATAATCCGCATTCGCCTTGTGCTGGGAAAGAACGCCAGCATCGTACTCAGCAATTCCGTATTCCTCAATCATGCGGGCGCGGCGCACCTCTGGCTTCTCCGGAAGGAGTGCCTTCCACTCCGCAACCTGTTCTTCTGTAAGAGCAACGGGGACAAGATCCGGTTCCGGGAAATAGCGGTAATCGTGCGCATTCTCCTTGGAGCGCATCGATGCCGTCTCCATGGAATCTCCGTCCCAACGGCGCGTTTCCTGAACGATCGGGATGGAATGGACCATGCACTCTCTCTGACGGCGCGCCTCGTATTCGAGCGCGGCATGGATACCCTTGAAAGTGTTCATGTTCTTGATCTCGACCTTCGTCCCAAGCTTCTCCGCTCCGACAGGACGGATGGAGATGTTGACGTCGGAACGCATGTTGCCCTCTTCCAGATTGCAGTCGGACACGCCCGCGTACACGAGAATCTCCTTGAGGGCGGTCAGGTAGGCAATCGCTTCGTCTGCGCTCGAAATGTCCGGCTCGGACACAATCTCCATCAGCGGAGTTCCGCCACGGTTGAAGTCAACGCCGGAATGGGCGGCGTAATGGTTGATCTTGGCGGCATCCTCTTCAAGATGGATGTGGTTGATGCGGATGAACTTTTTCGTTCCGTCCGCACGAGTGATCTCAACTCCGCCGCCGATGCACAGGGGATTGCCATTTTCGGAAATCTGATAGTCCTTCGCCATGTCAGGATAGAAGTAGTTCTTGCGGTCGAACGTCGCATGGCGGTTGATTTCACAGCCAAGCATGAGTCCGCTCATGACGGTAAGTTTCACCGCCTCCTTGTTCATGACGGGAAGCGCTCCCGGATAGCCCAGACACACCGGACACACATTCGTGTTCGGCTCGCATCCTGTCTTCAGCAAGCAGCTGCAGAACATCTTTGTGTTAGTCTTCAACTGAACGTGAGTCTCAAGGCCTATAGTCTTCTCGAATTCCATTTTCAATATCCCTTTTCCAAAATTGTCATTTGCGTTTGGTGAACGGCATGGGGAACCGGAATTCCTTGTTCTCCGTTCTGTTTGTCCATGCCGGATCTGCAGCCTGCTTCTCGATTGAGCGCAGATCAAGTGAAGTTACGCCGGCCGTGCCGCTTCTGCGATCCCCCGGCTCCTTGCGGAAACCATGCGTATATTCACGCCCAAGAACGGCATTCTTGGGAAGGCCTACATCCTTCTCAAGCTTGTTCGGATTGGCGAACCCGACAGTCACAAAAACAAGGATTTCCTTCTGCACCTTCTGGCGCGACTTGCCACCGAAAAGCTTGTCCCCAATCCACGGAATGTCGCGCAGATACGGAATGCCGCTGTCCATCTGCACCTCTTCGGTCTTGGAAAGACCGCCGATGACAGCGGTCGTCCCGTCGCTCATGGAGAAATCCGTGACCAGACGCTGCACGTCGATGACAGGATATCTTGCGGAGTAGGATCCAGCGTTGTTTTTCGTGGTTTTGTCATTCGTATCGTTCGCGCCTGCCGTGACCCAATCCGTCTGGCTGGAGATCGTCGGAACGATGGAAACGTTTATGACACCGTTCGTACCGACGCGTGGCGTGACCTCGAGCTGTATGCCCCAGCTGAAGAACGCTTCCTTGGCGAACATGAACTTATCCTCGCCGGGGATCTCAGCCATCTTCATGTCAAGGTCGAGCGAGTCGGAGTTGCTGTTCGAAGTACGCTTGGCGGCAACTGTGACATTGGGATACTTGGTCGTCATGTCAACCGTCGCCTTCTTGCCGCTTGCGACGATGATACGAGGATTGGAGAATATGCGGGAGTCGTTCTCTCGCTCCAGCGCACTCATCACAAGGTACATCTCTGAGAAGTTCAGCGTGCCGTTGAAGTGCGAAATCGTGCCATCGTCTCCCCCGATGTACGTACCTGATCCGCCAGAAGTCGTACCACCGGTCAGCTTGTATGATGTAGTGCCAGAGGAATCAGCCGTCGTACGGGTGTATTCCTGCACACCTTTTCCCACATCGTGGAAATTGACGCCGCCGCCGAACGAAGCGGAACCCTTCATGCCTTCCAACATCGACCAGTCGATGCCGAGCTTGTGCAGGGCAGTGGAGGACAGCTCAACGAATCGCGCCTCAATATAGACCTGAAGAGGTTCAACGTCTATTTCACGGACGACCTTTTCGCACGAATCAAGGATCACACCGGGAGCCGTCACCATCACGGTGTTCGCCTCCGGGAACGCCTGGGCTATCTTGAGCAGCTTCACCCCGATACCGAAGTCGCCGGACCACGTATCGTTGAACTTGGCGGCGACCTCTTCGGCATCCACGTGTGCGAGCTTGAACGTCCTGGTCGCAATCCTGCGAAGACGCGCATCGTCTTCAATGCGACGCTCTTCAATAGCGACGGCCTCTGGCGAAGGGACGGAATTCGTGACGATCTGCGTGATGGTGTTAGTGGTCGTTATGGTAACCAGATTGGTCACAACAGGAACGTCAAGAGACGTCACAAAGTTCGTGACCACCATCTGCACCGCACCGGTCGCAAACGCCGCCTTTGCAGACAGCAACGCCGCAAATGCGGCAATTGCCATCCGTACATTCATTCCTGACTGACCCGAAAACCTCATTTTCCGGACAGCCCTTCGAACGCCTTGCCTATGCGAAGCAACGAATCCTCACGGTATGCGTCGCAGATGAACTGCACACCAACCGGCAACTTCACATCGCCGGACTGGGCGAATCCCGCCGGGATGCTCATCGAGCAGTTTCCTGCGAGTGACCCCGGGATGGTGAACAGGTCGTTGAGATACATCGTAAGCGGATCCTGAACCTCGCCGATCTTGAACGCAGGAGTCGGCGCAACAGGTGTAAGAAGCGTATCAACCTTCTTGAACACCTCCTCAAAGTCGCGGCGGATGAGCGTACGCACCTTTGAAGCGCGTCCATAGTAGGCATCATAGTAACCGCTGGAAAGCACGTACGTTCCCATGATGATGCGACGCTTGACCTCAGGACCGAAACCTTCGGCGCGGCTTCTCGCATAAAGGTTGAACACGTCGTCGCTCCGCTCCGAACGGTGTCCGTAGCGCACTCCGTCGAAACGCGCAAGGTTGGCGGAAGCCTCCGCCGGTGCGATGATGTAATAGACCGCCATCGCATATTCCGTATGCGGAAGCGAAACCTCCACAAGTTCCGCACCTGCCGCCTCGCAGGACCTGATCGCCTCATCGGTGATGCGCTTCACTTCGGGATCGAGTCCGGAGACATCGTAGTATTCCTTGGGAAGACCGATCTTGACGCCCTTCATGGACGCACCTTCCATCGCCTTCATATAGTCCGGAACCGGATCCTTTGGCGTGGTGCCGTCCATTTCATCGTGTCCGGCAAGAACCTGAAGCAGCATGGCGGCATCATCCACGGACTTCGTCATCGGCCCGACCTGATCAAGCGAGCTTGCGAACGCAGTAACACCAAAACGGCTGACCCTTCCGTAAGAAGGCTTGAGTCCGACGATGTTGCAGAAGCTCGCAGGCTGACGAATCGAACCACCCGTATCGGTTCCAAGCGCCGCTATCGCCAGATTGCCGCCGACCGCCGCCGCGCTGCCGCCGGAGCTGCCGCCGGGAACACGCGAAAGATCGTACGGGTTGCGGGTGACACCAAGCCCAGAATTCTCGGTGGAGGAGCCCATGGCGAACTCGTCCATGTTCACGCGACCCGCGCACACGGCTCCGGCCGCCTTGAGATTCTTGATGACCGTTGCGTCATACGGACTCGTATAGCCCTTGAGCATCTTCGATGCGCATGTGCAGGGCTGACCCTTAACGTTTATCAGATCCTTGATCGCGACAGGAACGCCGAGCAGAGGCGAAACATCTCCGGCGGCACGCGCCTCATCCGCAGCCTTGGCAGCGGCAAGAGCACCCTCTTCGTCAAAGGTAAGGTATGCGCCAATTTCGCCATCCTTTTCGCGTACGCGGTCAATCACCGCCTGCGTAAGCTCCACGGACGAAAACCTCTTCGCGACAAGGCCTTCCGCCGCCTGACGCACTCCCAGTTCGTGCAGACTCATGATTCAGCTCCCTCCACGATCTTCGGAAGATAGAACTCGTTCTCAGTGCGCCTCGGCGCGTTCGCAAGAGCGGCCTCGCGGTCGAGGGACGGGCGCACCGTATCCTCACGGAACGCATTCACGATCGCCCTGCCATGCATGGTGGGCTCAATGCCTTCCACATCCACAGAGGAGATCATCTCCACGTATTTGACGATATCCTCAAGCTGCCCCTGAAAGACAGACTTCTCTTCGTCGGTAAGTTCAAGCCGCGCGAGCTCCGCGACATATCCGACATCTATTTTCTGATTAGCCATAGACCCCTAATTATACCACATATCGCATAAATTCAGTCATCAAAGCCTGAACTTCTCCCAAACGCGACGAGTGGCGGTCTCGGCAAGGCCTAATTACTCTTTGGATTTGCTCTCCGCAGGTTTATTTCCTTCATTCGCGATTGCTTCGGCATCCTTCTTGAGGGTTTCGCCTGCAGGAAGCGGTTTGCCGGATTTCTGGCGATCTTCAATGAACTTGTGGTATTCATTTGTGCGCTCAGCCGCGTCATTCGCCGATTTTATCTCTTTCTCGGCCTTTTCGAGATCCTGCTTCTTGAGCTGCTCCACAAAATCCCTGAGATCCTTCTGCTCCTCAACCTTCTTCTCAAACTCCTCACGAGCCTCCTTATCGAGTTCATCCTTATGGATTTCAATCCACGCCTTGCGCTCCTCTTCGCTCATCTTCTCAAGCTTCTTGGCGCGCTCGACCTTGGCCTTCTCGATGGCAAGCTTCGTCTGACGCTCCTCATCCTGCTTCTTCCATTCATCCTTGAAGCGGCGCAGCTGCTCCTTGCGGGAAACAGGATCGGCAAGAGGAGAAGCAGACCAGCCGCGATCATCCCAGGGACGCGGATCCGAAAGCGCCTTCTTGCGACGGAGCGCCTCCAACTGGGCGGACTCTTCATCATCAAGCACATACGGAGTCATGAACACAAGCAATTCCTTGCGGGTTTCAGACTGCTTAACCGACCCGAACAGCCATTTGCCGATCCATGGGATATCCTTCAATATCGGAATTCCAGACTCAGATTCTGATGTCGATGTCTCCGTCAAACCGCCAAACACGACGGTCTGCATGTTTTCAAGGCGCACATCGGCAGACATTTTACGTTCAACAGCCAAATCCACAAATCCTGGATTGTACTTGCCCTCGCTTGGGATAAGCATAGACTGTCCGTTTTGCATGAACTGCGAGTACTCCTCCTCCACTGTAAGCATCACAGTTCCGTTCGGATTTATCTTCGGAGTCACCTTTATCTTGATACCGATATCCTTTGCGCTGTAGTTGGGCGTAGGCTGACCGCTGTTTCCATAAGAGCCGGATTGTGCCGTCCATCCCGTCAAGAACTGCCTGTTTTCAGTAGCGTCAATGGTAGCTTCCTTGTTGTCAACCGTCATTACGATAGGGGATGCAATGTATTTCGCCCGGCTATCCGTTTTGGAGGCGTTGATTACAGCAGCTAGATTAAGCTTATCCGACTTAAGCAAGTAATTCACTCCTCCTCCTATGGGATTCGCTCCACCCCATGCAGCTCCT
>JAGBFY010000310.1 GCA_017936245.1 Kiritimatiellia bacterium | reverse complement strand
GTATGGTGAACGGGGAAAGGATGGCGTATCTGGGTCTAAAGATGATGTAAGCGATCCTCTGCAGACCTGGGGTGGGCTTCTGCGGACTGCGGCAGGTGCACGATGAGATTCGCCATGGTGAAAATCCTTGCAGTATGTCTGATGTTTTCTGCATGGTTCGTATGCCATGGCGGACATGGCAGCAGACCCGATGTGCTTTTCATACTGGTGGACAGCCTGAAAGCGTCCCATATGGGATGCTACGGCTACGGGCGGAACACCACGCCGAACATTGACCGGCTGGCGAAAACCGAGTTTGTCCGCTTCGAAACGTGCATTGCCGCCGGATCATGGACGCAGCCCGCCGTCATGTCCCTGTTTACGTCCCTGACAGCAGACCGGCACGGACGCGTGTTGCCCAATCTACCGCACAATAAGGAAGCGGTTACGCTTGCGCAGGTGTTCCGGGATGCAGGATACGCTACGATTGGCATAACTGCAAATACGATGACGAATAGAAGGTATGGATACGCTAAAGGGTTTGATGTATGGGACGACTACAGTGCCACACTTCCCCCCGGGGTGGGTTTGGACAAGATATCCGTCGGATATGCCAGAGGGGCGGTTCTGTCAAGGTTGGGGTTGAATAGGTTGGCAAAACGCCAGCCTGACAAACCGCTGTTCCTGTTTCTCTTCTACATGGATCCGCATTGGGAGTTCCGCCCTCCACCCCCGTATGACACCATGTTTGTGAAAGATGACACTCCGCAACTGAAGAAGACGTGGCAAATAAAGGGGAAAGATGTCTCGAAAGAGCAAAGGGAGAGGGTCATTGCCGCATATGACGGTGAGATAGCATACTGCGACCATGCCATTTCAATGCTTCTGGATGGATTGCGGAAAAGCGATAGAGGGCGCAATACGATAATAGTGATAGTCGGTGACCATGGTGAGTCGTTCTGGGAACGTGGATTTTCGGGTCACGGAAACAATCTTCATGATGAAGAGCTGAAGGTGCCTCTTCTCATAAGGCCGCCGTTGGATGGATGCCGCTATTGTCCAGGAGCGGTGGTCAGGGGCCAGGTTGGCGCGATAGACATAGCGCCGACGCTCCTTTCTCTTGCCAGAATTCCTGTACCGGTCTCATGGCAGGGGAAAAGTCTTGAGGGTGCGTTGTTGCACGGTGGATCCGTATCGGGAAGACCTGTTGTCTCCGAGACCCGCATAAGGGATGGACTTTGGCAGCGGTCGGTCAGGACCGAACGGTATAAGGTAATATCACTGTATCCGTTTGATTCGCCCGTGGAGGTGTATGACATCGTATCCGATCCGGAAGAGAGGAGCAACCTCATAAGGAAAAATGCCGTTCTTCCGATGGATATCCTTAAACTCAACGAACTTCTGAAGCCAGCCAGATGACCGCTGTCCGCACATATGCCCTTATCGCAATGTTTCTGCCGGTTGCCGACAGGTTCAGAGGTCTTTTCCATGAATCTGGATCTATGGTCTCTGTCGATATCGTCGCGCAAGATGTCTTTGATGGCGGATGGGCAGACGGCATCCAATCGACGGGTGTGCCGTATGGAATTGCTGATGTTGACTGGTGTGACACCTTTTTGTCTCCAGAACCGCCTGTTGGATTGGATGAGACTGCTGATATTGATATTTGTCCTCTATCCCCGCAGGGATCAGAGTCGGGATTTGGTATTTCGCTTCAGGGTATGGATGTGCTTTCCATTTCTAAGAGCAGGGAATTTGCCTTTTCGTATGATGTGCGAGGTGTGGAGACGCAACACGCAGATTCTTTGATGCTGCGTTTTCTGTATGAACAGATCAACGATGGGAAAGTCCCGGCCAGATTGCCGAAGTGGCGAGAATCCCTGGTGCGCATGCTGTCGGAGGGTACGCCCGGAACTGATTTTGATACGGTGTACAGAATGCTACTGCAGGGCTTCCCTGGACCTTCCGATGAAATGCGTGTGGACAGGTTGGCGAAATGGCTGGAATGTGTGGAGTCGCCGAAAAAGCGAGGTGATGTGCTTAGAGGTGAAACGAGGTATTGGATAAATGCCGGAATATATGACAAGGCTGTTGAGGCGGCTGATCGCATGCAGGAGGCGTATCCGGAATATGCCATACGGGCATGCCGTCTTCGTGCACTCGCCTATGCGTCAGCTGGTGAGCTTGCGTTGGCCAGGGTGGAAATATCGAAAGCCCGTTCCCATAGTCTCCCGTGCGGTGAACGTCTTGAGCTTCTATATCTTGAGGCATGGATATCCTTGCAAGACAATGATATCGAATTAGCAGAACGTAATCTGCGCACCATACTCAAGGAGGCGCCTAACGGCAATATGAACCGCAAGGCGCGACATGTGCTTGATTCACTTGAAGGAAACCGATGATGAAAGATAAAGGATTGTCCGTATTATGTCTTGTAGGGTTGCTTGCCGTCTCAGCCCCAGCGATAGAGAGCGGTAGGCTGGAAGGATGGTGGCGTTTTTCGGAACCGTCTGGGGATGTGTCTTTCGATTCATCAGGGAATTTACGTGATGCATTGATAGATACGAATTCCGTGGAATGGATTGCTTCAGCTCCTGGCGGCGGTGCATTGTGGTTCGACAGTGTAACGAACGTCGGGGATTCAGCAGTGGAGGCGATTGCGTTTGTCGAGGTACCGGATTTTGCCGATATACACGTTTCGAACGGATTTACGGTCGCGGCATGGGTTTTTGTCGAGAATGCCGAGCCGTTTTCGGCATTGGTCTTGCGGACTGCCGACAAAAGCGGCTGGAATGATGGCTTCGGAATTTATCTTGGCGAAATGGGCGGTTTGGGAGGGTTTGTGCGTTCCGGGATAGACGCCAATGCAGTTGAGGGGGGCGAAATTCTGTCAAATTGCTGGACGCATGTGGCGATGTCCTATTCGGGAAGGAATCTCTCTCTTTACATAGACGGCAAGGTCGCTGCGTCACGGGAGTTTCAGACTGAAGAACCTGCCGATGCGACGGCTTCGCTCTCTATTGGACCATTGGCTGAAGGAAGAAAACAGTCCTCATTTGTCGGAGCCATAGCGGATGTGCGTATATGGTCCGAAGCACTGACTCCCAATCAGGTCAAATCCGTACGTTCCCAGTTCCTTGGGGATTCCATCGATCCCAACGATGATGACGATAGTGACGGCATTCCGAACGGATGGGAAGTGCGGTATGGATACGATCCGCGCGATGGAAGCGATGCGCAGTCAGATCATGACGGAGATGGTTTGACCAATCTTCAGGAATTCCGCCTTGGTCGCAATCCTTGCGTCAAGGCTCAAAATGCCGTACCTTCACTCATCAAAAGCTGCACGGTGGTGACTCCATGAAACTTTCAATCAAATTGACGGCGCTGTGCCTTGCGGTATCATATGCCTTGAAGGCAACGGAATTTGTGAATGAATGCGACCCTGGCGGTGGCGACCCCGACCCTGTCGAATGCACCGAAGGCGATGATTATTTTGGCGGCGAGCCGCCCTCCGGAATGGGAGGAGGGGGAAGTCTGTCTCCCGATAGAGGGGGTATGTCCGTATTCTCGCCCGGCAATGGTGGGCGCGTGTCCTATGGAGGGGGATACAGCACCCCGTCCGGTATCGCGTTCACGTTTGCCAACGATGGGGTGAATCCTCCGGTCACGCGATATGTGC
>JAGBFY010000309.1 GCA_017936245.1 Kiritimatiellia bacterium | reverse complement strand
TCCCCCGAAATCTCCATTCCTGCAACAGTGATTATGGCGGAAGAGTCCTCGACGTTGAGACGCTTCCCCTCCGGGATTTGTATTTTCTGCCGAAATCCATTATCCACATCGCGAATGTAATAGTAGTTATCAACCGTGCCAGCACCCCAGTCGGGATGCATTGCCGACTGAGAAACATAGGAGCCGCCACTCATATCCAGCAGCATCGTCGTACTCCAGTTGTTGATATCGTTTTTATTGCGCTTGTGTATCTCACCCGTACCCTTGTAGGTTATCTTGCATCCGCCGCACCAGCTTTGAGGGCGCTGAACTTCATCGATATATCCAATGCTCAAAGGTTCACTAGAATTGTTCTCAATGGTAATCAAGTCACAGGAAGGCGTAAGATTCCACAATGCTATTCGCGATATTACATGCTGCGGATTTACGACATCCGAATCAACCTTGAAGCTTCCGCCTGCCTCCATGTAAAGAAAGGGATTGTCCCACTTCCAATGTCCAAACACAAACTCTGGAGCCGCAGATCCCGTCACAAGGATGTTTGACACTGAAACCATTCCATACAGTTCAATGCATCGGATGTCGCAATTCCCGTCAAACACCGCAGTGCATCCTTCACACCCGTTGGTGACTATCGTTCCATCCTCAAGAACAACCTGCAGCCGACCAGGCACGATGCCATCCGCCCAGTTGTTGTGATTCGTCCATTGCGCATATGGAGACTGGGAAACAGGATATGAGCCATTTTCGTAGTCATTCTGAGCTGTATTTGCACGCTTCACCTTTCCTATCCAATGACAGGTAACAGGCGTATCAGACCAGTATTTCTGCACTTCCGCATTGAGAGCCAACGACGAGAGTATAAAGCCCACTATCATGAGTTTGTGCATTTCACATCTCCATTTGTTTGAAAACAGTTGCTAGAATACCAAAATCATTTTATTTTTCAAGTCGAATTTTATTTGATGGCCTGAACTTTCTATTTACAGGATATGTCATCAATATGGCGCATACTATGGTATAATGACACGCCATGTACGAAGCGAATATTTTCAGACTCAGGCCGATTGCTCTTGCAGCCGCGTTTGCGGTGTCTGCTTGGGGTGCAATCTGCCATGCAGAAGAGACCGCGCCGGAGACGGATGGCGAGATATGGAACCGCGGAGTTGATCTCTACCGCGCCGGCAACCACACAAACGCGCTTGCGGTTCTAAAGCCCCTGATTCTTTCCAAGACGCACGGGGTGCGCGCATCTGAGCTTGTTGGGGCGATTGAATTCGCCGAAGGCTTGAAGCGCGGCGGCGAAGGAACCGAAAAGCCTTTGGCTTCGCTTGAGAGTGCCGCTTCGGATTTCCAGCTTGCGCTGCGTTCAAATCCCACCGATCCCCGCATGAACCGCAACCTTACGCGTGCTATGGACCGTCTGCCGGAACTGCGCGAGCAGGCGCATGTGGAGAAGGTGATGAAAGCTTTGGGACAGCAGGATCCCGGAGCCCTTCTCGGTGCAGGCGTTAAAGATGCCCGTGCGCTTCTCAAGGAATTTCCGGCGGCGTTCACAAACGAGGCCCGCCGGACGGTGGCAATGTGCGATTCGATGGCCAAGCGCGCCGAAAAGCTCTGCGACACATGGATTGCGGTCAAGGCGGGCGTCGCACAGTCCGTCACGAACGAGCAGCAGGCCATGACCATCAATGCGCAAGTCGAGGAGGCGCGCACCGCAACGGAGGCCGCAGCCGTGGCACTTTCGGACATCAACCCCGAAGCACAGGATCACCTGAAAAAGGCGGAAACCGCCTTCACCCGCTTCTGGAAACTCGCCATAATGCCGCCCGAAGCATGCGCTGAATCAATGCTTTCCCAGACGAACGAGCTTCTCAAGGTCGAGAACGAATATGGTCGCGACTGGCAGCAGGAGGCACTGGAGTTCACAAAGGCGTTCAGGGCAAAGTTCCCGATGTGGGCTCAGGCGTACGAACAGCAGGCGCAGGCAGATACGAACAAGCCCCCTTTCACCAAGGAGGCCCAGGCTGAGATCAGCGCTCTTGCAACTGAGGTGGAGAAGCTTCAGATCGAGCTTGCCAAAGACAAGGCGGAAGACGTCAAAGTTGAACGCAAAGGCGGCGGCAAGGCCGCGGAACGCGCCGCAAAGCAATTCGAGGCACTGAAGAAGCTTGCCCGCATTCAGGAGCTTCTGCCGAAGGACAAGAACGGCGGCGGTGGACAGAACAACCAGCAGAACCAAAACCAGAACCAAAACCAAGACAAGAACAAAGACGAAAACAAGGATCAGAACCAGCAGCAGAATCAGGATCAACAACAAGACCAGCAGCAGGATCAGCAGGAAAACAAAGACGACAAGAAGCAGCAGGAAGAGAAGCAGTCCGCCGCTGAAGAACAGGAGAAGAAGAACGACGAACAGGTTGAGGATGTCCTGCGCCGCGCCCAGGAACGCAGCGATCAGCATGAGGCGGACAAGAAGGCCAGAATGAAGAAAGCCCCTCTCCCAGCCAACGAACGCGACTGGTAATGATTAATACCTAATTCGACAGTTGGATGCTGAAAATCGCCGTTTGAGGCAACAGACTAACGATCGCTTCCGTCGCTTTCCTATTTTTGCACATTAGCGACTATAGGATCTTTTCAAATGCTCCACCCGGTACGGTACGAAGTCTTGAGATAGGCATTCGCACTGTCATCGTTCACGACTTTCGTGCCGTCCCAGAGAAGCTCCCTTCCCTTTCCGGCGCGTCCGGCAACATTGCCAAGGAGAACCGTTTCGGCAAGCGGTGCGGAATAGTCGAAATTGCATCCGGTCGGACGATCCGGATTGCGGATCGAGCGCAGCCAATCCGACTGATGGTTGAGCCCCTTCTCTCGAGGAATCGTCTTCGGAGGTTTCGGCTTGTAGAGTCCCTTCGGCGCGAACACGAGAGCGTCTCCATGCGGTCCGATGCGCACAAAACCCTTCTCTCCCACGAACAGCGAGCCAAGTGCCCCGAGTTCGACACCGTATTTCTTCTCAACCTCCTCCACAATCGGCGGAAGATTCTGATACTCGCGCTTCTGGCAGCATCCGATGCGGTTGACGTGATTTGAATCATATGGCACTCCATCCTTTACACCGTCATACCAATGCAGTGTCATCGCGTCAAGCCCCTTACGGGCAGGAAAGCGCCAGCGGATGGTGGTACGGCAAGACCAGCTTCCGTCACATCCAGGAGCAACATCGTCCGCCACCACACTTTCAGGATGCGTTTCGCCAAGGCGAAGCGCCCAGAACACCGGATCTATGATGTGCGTACCCATATTGCCGATGGAACCGTTTCCGTACCCGATCCATGAAGGCCAATCATGCGGATGCATCCCTCCATGGTCCTTTGTCGGCGCGTAATAGTCACATACAGGTGCAGGTCCGCACCACAGATCCCAGTCCATGCCCTTCGGCGGTGTCGCAGCCGGTGGACGATACCGCATCGCATTCAGGCGGTCGTCGAAACAGTACACATCGCGTATCTGACCGAACTGCCCCGCCTCCACATATTCCACAAGACGCCTCATACCCTCCATCGAATGTCCGTGATTGCCGACCTGCGTGACAACGCCACTGCGTTTTGCGGCAGCATGCATCAGCCTCACCTCTTCGATGGTGAGAGCCATGGGCTTTTCAACATATACATGAAGACCCATTTCCATTGCCATGATCGCGGCCAACGCATGATGATGGTTCGGAGTGGAAATGACTACGGCATCAATCCTTCCACCTTCTTTTGCAAGCATTTCACGGTAGTCGTAATACGCGACGATTTTGGCTGCATCAGATGGAGACTGCCTCTCTTTCACTATCCTGCGGGCCCGATCCCAACGCAGAGGATCAGGATCGCAGATGCATACGATTTCTTCTTCGCAAAGGTTGTTGAGGAGTCCGTATGTCATGCTTGCACACATTCGCCCACCGCAACCTATAAGGCCGATCCTGATCTTCGCCCCTTCTGCGATCTGCCGCGCCCTGCACCGTCCAAAACCAGCGCATCCGATATTGAACACCGAGGCTGATCCTGCCATCAAACATGCATTGAGAAATTCTCTTCTTTTCATCGTACCGCACCCTTTCCTTTTTTGACAAAATCCATCATGTCCTTGAAAAGACAATCAAGTTCCTTCTTCTGGATATCATTAAGCTTCGTTGTCGTCAGCTTCCATTTCTTCCCGGAGCCGAAACTGCCGCCTTCCGTCACATTAGCATTTTCATACTGGCGCGACACCATGCTCCTGCAAACGCCAACTTTGTTGAGAAGATAGAGCGAATAGCCGCGAAGTCCACCGGGGAAATTGCGCTGATCGATGAGCAGCCTGTACATCGCATACGCCTCGGCGAGTTCCACGCCCCTTTCGCCCCGCTCGTAGCGTCGCCATATCTCGGCGAGAATAGGCGCGTACGCGCACCGCTCCGTCACCAGACCTTCACTTCCGCAATGCCTCAGCTGAAGAAGCCACTGCCAACCTCCCCAGCCCGCAAACACGGTTTTGATGGGAGGCTTTGCGGCACACTCCTGCAGCATGCGTTCATTCGCCCCCCAGCCTGCCGCCTCTTCCTTCACATAGCCGAACGCATGCGGATGGCGTTCCGCAAGACGGACTATCAGCTTCACGTCTGGCGTCGGAGTGGACTTCGTGCCGTACGTCTGGAAGATGACAGGACGTTTCGCGATCTTCCCGAGAGCATCCCATGCCGTCTCTATCTCATCCTGTGAACGTACATCGTCAGGGGGACGCGATATCATCGCGATCTTCGTGCGAGGATGGCGCATCGCGACCTGTTCTATCTCGGAGGCGATCACAATCATCTCAGTCGTGTTCGTACCGTTCGCACCAAGGGTCAGAACGCAATTGCACCCTTCGAGTGCCGCGGCACACGCCTCAAAACCCTTGAACTTCTCCTCAACCGACAAAAGGTCGATAGCATCGTTCGACTGGCACCAGATGACACCGGGACATCCGCTATCCGCAACCCATACAGCCTCTTTCGCGAGCGACTCGTAATCGACAGCGCCATCCTCAAAATACGGCGTGGACATGATCGGGAACGGCCCCCGCATCTCTTGCGGTAACGGCACTGAAAGTTGTCCGCAAACAGACAGAGCGGAAAGAAGTGTTGCCGATGCGACAGCAAGAGCCTTGACCGTATTATCTATCATACCTTCCCGTTTTCCTTTCTGCATGCTTAAATCTCAATCATTCACAAGAACGGAGATTTTTACGCTGTATTGTATCATACACTTGAGCACTCCACCTGAAAATTTCTGGAGCATCAGAACCCGAAGGGAATTCCGAGCTTGAACCAGATGATCATGACTGTAGTGGCTACCCCAAGAAACACCGCAGAATAAGGTACCATCATGAAAAGCAGATCGCCTACCGCGAAATGCGGAACATAGCGTCTGCAATAGAGCAATATAACACCCATGTATGTCATAACCGGAGTCACAATGTTCGTGCATGGGTCGGCTGTACGGTATGCCGCACACACAACCTCCGGTGTTAGAGACGGATTCACATGATAGAGCATGGGGATGAAAATCGGGCCAAGCATAAGCCACTTCGCGGAAAGGCTCGCCACAAAGAGGTTCACAAACGCTCCCATCGCAATAAAAGCAATCAGCAGAAGTACAGGTGAGGATCCGAGGTTCATCAGCACTATAGCCTTGACTCCGCAATACGTAATATAGGCGCCTACTCCGGAGTATGTCAACGCCGCCAGAAAATTAAAGCAGAAGAACGTCAGAACAAGCATATAGGCAAGTTCCTTGACCTGATTGACCATGGCCGAGACGACATCCTGCGCCGAATGGAACTTTCCGCGCTTGACACCATAGAAAAGACCCGACATGAAGAACGCGAATGAGACAAAAATTATGATGTTCTTCGCAAAATGCCCCTTCAGCGGCCCGAACGCAAAAAAGGAAATGGCACCCAATGCAACAAGAAGTCCCAACCCCGCCCACTTGAGATCACGCACCTCCTCATGTGAAACACCGATTGACTCACCGGCGGCATCCTCCGGCACTGTCCACGAAAGCCTGTCAAGCTTCGGAGCGACAAATCTGTTGGTTATCCATCCTCCAAGAATCGTAAATACAAAAACAAGCGAACAGGTGTAGAAATAATCCATCGTAGCCTCGTTGAGCGGAGCCCCGAGATACGAAACCCAAGGTACACCCTGCGAAACGGCGAAATTCTTGGCCGGAATGCCGACAAGAAGATCAGGCGTGGTGGCCGGGATTATGTTTGCACCGAATCCCGCGCTGACACCCGCAAAAGATGCCGCCACTCCGATGAGAGGATTGCGGCCCATTGCGCAATAGAGCGCGGCAGCAAGAGGAATCAGTATGATGTACC
>JAGBFY010000308.1 GCA_017936245.1 Kiritimatiellia bacterium | reverse complement strand
AGAGGTCGCCGGAGACCCGACAAGCTCAGCATTGAGCGGCTGGGTGAGATACGCGGAGGCGGGCGAAAGGATGAGTTTGCAATATTCCTCCGGCACGCGTTCCGTCAGCTCCTCGTATCCGTCGATGGCAAGCAGAAGCGTACCGTTGCCGTCCGAAACGCGGATATCGGCGATCTGAGATTTCGGTGTCACGCCGGTTAGCCGCAGGTAGCACTTGAGCCGAGTTCCTTCCGTGAACGAAGGAGCATGCAAGGCAAGATGGCGCAGACGGAAAGCTAACGAAAACGATCCGGCAAACCGTTCATGGCTGCGCCAGAGCGCAAAGCCGTCCGCTATTACCGAAAGGAGTCTCGGATCCAGCTCCCACTGCGGCAGATTGGTGTACGAAACGGCGCCGGAGAGACGCGGAACCTCGATTTCGTAATCAAGACCTTCCTCGCTCCACTGATCAGCCTTCCTGATACACTGCAACCCGCCGCCGGAGTCGAGACGCTGCGGATAAATCTCACGGTCGGTCCAGTGTACGCTTCTCGGACGCTGCAGCTCATCCGGCACAAATGCCGCCCGCGGAGGAAATTCATCCGCGAACGTAAATGTTGCCAGACATGCCGGAGCCGTAACGGCAGCCTCCGGGCGATCCTCCTTTATGGTTACCTTCACTATTGCCTTGCCCGGATCCTCGGAAGGCACTCTTTCTGCCCGGACAAAAAGCTTCAGTCTGTTTGACTCAAAAGCGATTGTCCTGCTGGACTGCAGATCGTCCACCGCGACCAGTCTCTTGCTGGGCACAAGCTTCACGGCAAGCTCCGCCATGATCTCCGCAGCAGCCGGAAGAGCCAACGGCGTGAATCCGCGCAGCTTGGAATCGGAATACGAAATCTGCGAAGTCCCGAGGGCGAAATCGGCAAAGAAAGGATCGTTGCTTATTGAGAACGTCTTGACGATCTCCACAAATTCGCCCTGCCGCTCATCTACAGTTTCAGCATCCGAGACAAGCGGGAAGCGTGCACCAAAGTCAAGCTGTCTTTGGCGGCGTTCGCGGGCTGCCGCTGCTGCCGCACGAGCCTTTGCCCTGGCACCCGGCACGGCAGGTCCGGCGGTAACACGTTCGCCGCCGAAGGTGGATGTATCGGATGGAAGCGTTATTCTGGGGAAATCACGGGAAAGGCGCATCACGGAATCCGCCTTGACCTCTATCGAAAGCGGATATGAGAAATCGAGTTCCCGCGCACGACGTCCTTTGAAAAGCGGCGTTGGATCAACGTTCACACCCATCGACGCAAGCTGCGCAAGCGCATGCTGGAACTGTACAAGACCAGGACGGTGGAAATTGTTTGATACGATCGACACGAACTTCTCGCCACGAAGCGACTCTTTCAGCATCGACGAAAGAAGACTTCGCGGTCCCACCTCCACAAACACCCTGTAGCCATCCGCATGCATCCGGCGAACCGTCTCTTCAAACTTCACCGGTTCCGTCCAGATCATGGCGGCCTCGTCACGCGCATGGCGCGGCTTTGCCGAATGCGGCGCAGCAGATACACATGAATAAACAGGAATTGCCGGAGGTTTCTTCACCCATGACTTCGCAAACTTCCTGAAATCGGACTTGAACTTTCCAAGCCACGAAAGATCGAGCTCCAGACCTGTCGGCGCAGGCATCCCTGCCACAGTCCTTCGGGAAAGGATGTACATATCCTTCAAAAAGGCAAGTCTATCCGCCCGCTGGAATTTCCCGAATACGCCAGAAAGCGCAAGCGAACTCAAGTCGCCACCAGAAAGCCCCATGAGTCCTTCCGGCAGGACGCCACACGCCGCGAACAGACGAGCGAGCGCAATGTTGGCTGAATAAACGGAAACAAGAGACTCCGCATATCCGCCCGCGGAGAACACATCCGCATCCCGACGGTAGTACGAAGCCGGAGGAAATACAAAAGACGCAGGCGAGAACTGCCCTATGCCAGCCAATGCCTCCTCGAGTTCATCAAACGCACCGCGACATTCGGGGAACAGTACGGCAAGATCGCACATCATGTCAGGATAGAAAGAAAATCCTCCCGGCGCGAGAAACGCCAGTCTCCCCTCGACTGGCTCCTTTTCGTAGTATGTACCTGACCTGTCCCTGATACGGGCAACGCCCGAAGCCATGCGCGATGCGGCGAGCGAAAGCCTTGCGCGAAGATCTTCCGTTGAGTGCGTAACAACCGCCAGCACCGCAGGTCCTGTCGTTTTCGTGCATGTGTACGCAACATCACGGAGCGATGCGGAAGGTGCCTGCTCGAGAAAATTCGAGATGCTTACGACGAGGGCGGCAAGGGATTCCCTGTCGGGAGCGCGTATCAGCACAAGCTCACTTGGCGAAAAATCTCCGTGTACCGATATCATCTGCGATTCTCCGGCTCTTCCTCCATCAGAACGGCCATGCGCCTTCCATCGAAATCGTTTGCGCACACCATCGCCCTTCTCGGAAGCGTGGGATTGCCCGTTATCCACGGACGGGCCTTGTCCAGAAGATAGGCTGAGGAACTTATGTTCGAAAGCCGTTCCATCGGATGCGGCACAGCCACTTGCGGAGCCAGCACGCGCACATAGAGCGACTGGGCGATCTTGAGGATGGATGCGGCGGCGGCGGCCGTAAAGCAGTGTCCGACATTGCCTTTCACTGAACCTACGCCAACAAGAGCCCCACCGGGATGATGTTCACCCCAGAGACGCTGTATGGTATCGATATCAGTGCTGTCAGCCTCAGCTGATCCGGAGCCGTCGGCCTCAATCATCGCAATGGTTGAAAGCGGAGCCTTGGAAATCTCGGCACATTCGCCTATCGGAAGTTCGCCGAAGCCGGTCGCGACACTGCGCACCAGCGCATAGATGCGGTCGTGTGCGGCAAGTGCGTCAGCTCGGCGTTTAAGGACAAAAAACGCGCCGCCCTCGCCGGGAAGAGTCCCCTTCGCGTCGCGATCGAATGGATAGAGTTCGCGCTCCTCCGTAAAGGCAATCTTTCCCGCCAAGCCTTCAAGGACAGGTCTGCTGAACGGCGGGAACACAGCTCCCGCAAGGGCAATGTCCGCTCTGCCGGAACGCAAATCATCCATAGCGGCCTCTAGTGCCGACACACCCGAAAGTGCACCGCCGTCAATAGCCGTGGTTGTACCGGAAAACGCAACCTCTCGGGCTATCCAGTCGGCGATACGGTGTCCTGTAGCGGAAAGAAGAGCGTCGGCATTCGGAGTGGGAAGCGAATCCTTCAGCTTGCTGCGGATGTTGTCCATATGCTCTTCCGTCGCACCGGGGAAACAGCGACGAAGCACCTCAACTGTCTGGTCAAGGAAATACGTATGGCACAGCCAGTTCACGAGAGACGGATTGAACATCGGCGCATAGGCAAGGCGCACCGTACCACGCCTGACATCTGACGAATGCGGCCGCAATGCCGCATCGGACATGGCATCGAACGCCAACTGTGTGATGAAATACAGGTCATGATTCTCGCCGGAGTTTATCTGACGCGGGAACGTCTGTTCAAACGGGCGGCAGGAATAGAGGTTGCCGAGCTGTGCACCCACAGATGGATAGCCCGTTCCGAACATGCTCTTGACGCCAATAGGAAGCGCCGCACCATGATCCAACGGTGCGAACGCCGTACGACCGCCGATTATGTTCCGCCAGAACGCACGGATATCCTGCGCCTGTGCAAACCGGCAGCTCATGCCCACTATAGCTATGGGAGTGTCATCCATTATTGGCAGTAATTATACCACAATTAGCACCGTCATCGTAACAAGCGGCAATCAGCGAGAAACCACCCTATACAAAGGCCCGATAAGTTCATCTGAATGGAAATGTTGAGCCACCGTCAAACGATCCTGTCGCCCCAGAAGGCAAGCGAGGTGTTCTTGCTCCCGCCCTTCGCCGCCTGGAGAAGCGCACGGCGGAGCAACGGCTCGTCAAGCCGTCCCCGGTGGTTTTGCTTATGCTCAAGTTCCCAGAGATGGCCGAACACTATGCGCTTAGCCTTGATTTTCTCAACAGCCTTGGCAGTGTCGATTCCGCACCCAGGAAAGAAAAGCCACAGATCAGGTTCCCCCCATACCGTCTCAAGCTTCGGCTCCGTACCCCTGCCGCTATCGCCTGTGTGATAGAGCGTCCAGTTCCCGACTTTGATCTCAAAGGCCGTCGTAAAATCTATGAGCCAGTCATTGTGGTCTATCAGCGACGTGCGTATCTCCACATCCTTTATCTTGAACGTCTTTTTCGCCCGCGTATATCCCTTGACCGGAATGAAGTTCGAAATCACCGGCTTCTTCCGTCCGGCAATCGCCTTGCACAGATTTGCCCTGTAATGATCACTATGATTATGCGTGACAAGAGCGAAATCCAGCATGGAGGCAAACTCCATGTCACGGCGATGGACAAGATCTATCGAAAAAAGCGATTCGCGCGTCTTGATGACATACCCCATGTTATAGACGCTCCACACCGCAGGGATGTCACTCACTTTTGTGTTCTTCACTTCGTGCATGACCTTTTCAAATGCCGCCTCCAGTTTTTCAAGGCTGGCAAAGCCATGCGTTCCGCCATCAGTCATGTACTGCCTGTAGACTTCGGGCGAGACCTGCTCCGTTTCATTGTGCCACACGGCAATATCATCGGATTGAGCAGGCGAAGATTTTCCCCATGCCATTCCGGTCAAACCTGCCGCAACCGCCCCGGCGACAAACTGCCGCCGGTCCATTGCAACCATAGCTTCTGAACGGTTCTTGTACATTGCAGCACTCTCCTTTTCTTACATCGTCTGACGAAAACATTCATATGCCGCAATGGAAACGGCATTTGCAAGATTGATCGACCGCGCATGCTCGCCGGGCATGGGAATGCGGAAAAGCGATTCGCGGTAACGTCCGTAGAAATCCTTCGGCAACCCAGAACTCTCGTTTCCGAACACTAGCGCGTCGCCTTCCTCGAACCGGCAGTCGTAAAGCGACTTTTCCCCATGCGTTGAAAGCATCATCATCCGTTTAGGCTTCGCAGCCGCAAGATATTCATCCCAGGTATCGTGGATTGACACATCAAGGTGCGGCCAATAGTCCAACCCCGCACGGGCAATCGATCTGTCATCAAGATGGAAACCCAGCGGACGAACAAGATGAAGCGGCACTCCGAGCCCAACGCACAGTCTTCCTATCGCACCTGTGTTGTGCGGTATCTCCGGACGGACAAGAACAACTGAAAATCGTATATTCATGCCCAAAAGTATACCACATGCAGCCATTTTAGCTCCTTCAAAAATTTCAAAAGAAAACGCTTGCACTCGTCCCTGTATTTTGATAAAATACACACGTTTTCTTTTTTGGGGATATAGCTCAGTTGGTAGAGCGTCTCAATGGCATTGAGAAGGTCAGGGGTTCGACTCCCCTTATCTCCACCAGTTCGGTTTGTGTGCAAATACAAGGGTTTCCGCGTGTTCTCATCCTCGCGGTCGCCCGCCCGGACGGGGCGTTTTGGGGTGTTTTAATACACTTTAAGACAAACCACACGGGTTTGCCGGAAACGGCGGAAAGTGTGCGCACAAATGAAAATGAAGCAAACGGGGTCAGTCTGGGATAACCACGGCCTCTGGTACTACTCGGTGAAACTGCCGGGCGAAAAGACGCGGCGGAACGTGCCGCTCAAGGCCCCCAACTCAACACATACCATGCGGACGGATCGCCCGCGCAAGATGGCGGAAGACGCCGCCGCACGGTATTGGGAGGAACACACACGGCAAGCCGCACGGCATGAGCCTCGCGGCGCAACGGTCGCCGATCTCTGCGCGGCTTGGGCTGATCATTGCCGCGAATACTACAAGGGCACAAGCACGGCGGTGAACGCCGTGCTCGACGTGCGTCTATTCCGGGAAATGTTCGGCGGCGCGGCTTTGGCCGAATTGACGCACGGCGATATGCTGCAACTCCGGGACGCACTCGTCCGCTCCGGGGTGTCGCGCTCGACCGTGAACGCCCGGCTCTGGCGCGTCAAATACATGATTTCGTGGGCGTTGGACGAGGCTCTGATTCCGGCCGCCGTGAAAGCGGAGCTGACGCAAGTCAAGGGCGTGAAGCGCGGAAGGTCGGCCGCTCCGGAACGCCAGCCAGTCCGCCCCGTCTCGGACGATACGATTGCCGCCACGGTCGCACACATGGTGGCCAACACGGCCGACATGGTACGGCTCCACCGATTGACGGGGATGCGGCCTTGCGAACTCTGCGCCTTGCGCTGGTCGCTGATCGACACGTCGCGCTTGCCGTGGGTTTACCGCGTCCCGCCGGAAGTGAACAAAAACGAATGGCGCGGAGAATTGGGCCAGCCGCGTGTCGTCTGTATCGGCCCAAAGGCGCGGGAAATACTCACACGCCACAAGGACGGCGGCGACGTGCCGTTCTCGCCCATGGCCGCGATGGAGGAACATGTAATGGCCAGACGTGCCGCAAGGGTCACCCCGGTTTACGGCAAGCGCAAGGACGCGCCGCACGTTCCGCGTGTGCTGGGCGACAGATGGACGACCGACGCGTACACCAAAACAATCGCCGCCGCTTGCAGACGCGCCAAAATCGCCCCGTGGGGCGCGAACAGACTGCGCCACGCATTCGGCACGGAAGTCCGCCGGGCGTTCGGCTTGGACGCGGCACGGGCCGTTCTGGGGCATACTGGCGGGGGATGTATCACCGACGTGTACACCTTCGACGCGGTGGAAGAGGAGATGATTCGCCGCGCCGCTCCGGCGGTGGAAGCGTTGGGATAAAAGGAAGCCCCCGTCGCCGGGCAATGGCAACGGGGGCTAAGGCCGCTTGCGTCGAAAGGACAAGTGGCGCAAGCGGCTCAAATTTCGTCAATGGACGGAGGCGGCTCTTCGCTCTTGTCGGCCGGTTCGCGCTTGCCGCACTTGCAAGGGTCACACTTGCAGGGCGAACAGGTGCAACCGTCGGCGCATTTGCACCCCTCGCCCTTGAGAACCGTTGCGGTTGCGGTGAATGCCGTGCAGATATTCTTCACGATCCCCTCGGCGGATGCGGTGGAGTTCGTGCCGGTCAAGAGAATGCGTATTTTGTGCTTCTTCTCGTCGCTGAACCATGATGTGTCGTCCTCGTAGGCAACCATAGCCGATTCCGCGCCCTCCGGTGCGCTTTGGATTTCGATGGAGCCGACGGCAAGGGTTCCGGCTTGCGATGCGTACGCTCCGGCAAGGTCGATGTGGCGCGTCTTCGTTGCGCAACCGGCAAGGAGCGCGAATACGGCAAGGCATACTACAAGATAGATGATGTCGAATATCGGGGCTTTTTCTTTTTTGGTGGTGTTGTTCATGGGTTTTCTCCTTTTCGGGTTGATGTTTACCGCCAGCGCAAGCGGCCCATCTTCCGGGCGGCCGTCTGGTCGTCAAGGCTCCAGCCGTTCCACGCGCTTCGGCCGAAGATCCGCAGAACGCGGTACTCCGTGTTGTAAGCGACGGGGTGGATGCCAAGATTCTTGCAGATGGCGCGGTATATGAGGTCGGCTGCTTCGCGCTTGCAGACGTGGGAGCGATAGAGCCAGTCGTGCGCAAGCGCGGCGGCAAGGCGCGGGCACTCCATCGGATGGCCGCAGACGCGCCACAGCCAACGCGGGATGCTTGCTCCGTCGAACTCAAAGCCGGGCTTGATTGAGATTACGAACACGCGGCCGTTGTCGAGACGTCCCTTGACCGTCCAATGTTCAAGGAGGGTCACATTCCTCGATTTCACGGAGCCACGGTTGGCAGGCATTTCGGTGCGGTAGTTCATTGCGCGAGCGCCCTCTTGACGATGCTGGTGACGATTGCGCCGATTGCGCCGACGAAAAGCGACACGACGGTCACAATGCCAATGGCTTTGTTCTGCACGGCCTCAACTTGCCGCAAACGCGTATCAATCGCGTCCAAACGTTTCTCGCGTGCCGGACAGGTCGCGCCAAGGGCGGCAAGCCTCTCGCCGATTTCGTCCAGCTTGTCAAAAATACGATCATGTGTGTTGTCTGACATGTCAGTCCTCCGCCGCTTTCATGAACATTTGCACCTCGTCGGCGGTGGCGATACCGGCCGAAACCACTGCGTTGGTCGCGGCGATGTACGCGGGATGAAGCGACGAAATGAACTGGCAAGCATTCCACTCGTCTTCCATGTCGGCGCGTTGGATAAACGCCTTCACGTCGGCCCACTTTCCGGCGGACTTGGCGGCCGTGATGAGTTTCAACTTGGAGTATCTGATTTCACGCGGCAAGGTGAGATGCCGCACGGCGTTGGTCTCGCTCCATGTGCGCCCGGCTTGCTCGTAGGTATAGACAACTTGCGCACCGTTGTCGATAAGTTCGCGCCCGACTACGCGCTTGCGCAGTCGCGTATAGTTCCACTCCGTCGCCGCGTTAAGGGCGAACACCGCCAGCAAGGCCGCGGCAAGGGTAAAAACACATTTCTTCATTTCGTTGCTCCTCCTTTGTGGACTCCGTTGTCGAACCGGACAACCTCGCCCGTGATGTCGTTCGTGATGGTGCCGGTGAATGTCGGACGACCGCCAACTGTCACCAACGCGGCGCCGAAGTCGAACCCGTCCGCGCCGCCGAACCTTTCGTTCTGGCGCGACAATGCCGGGATGCGCCTTGCCGCTTCCGGGCGCGTTATTGTGCATTTGTGGCAACCGCGCCAGACGCGGCCGTCCACGATCAAGGTATCGCCGTCCTTGCTCCAGTTCTCCCACTTCGCCGCCTGTGAAAACTCCCCGGCGGGGGTGGTGTAAACCACACGGCGAACAGGCGCGGTCGGCAAGATGTGGGAATACCAAACCCACTGCGTGTCGGTCACGCCGTCGGTCGTCTCCTTCACGACGAACCCTTGAAGCGACGAGGGGGCTTCCGATGGCGGAATAACCAGCGCGATATGGTGCGCGGTGCGCTTGATGTTGCCCGTGACTGCATACAACGCAGCGAAGGCATTGCGCATTCCCTCGATCGCGGCCGCCGACACGGCTTCGATTCTTGCCGCTTCGTTGCTATGGACTGCGGCTTCGGCGGCTTCCACGAACACGCCGGACAAGTCCTTGATGGTATTCGACGGCGTGGCGAGGACTGCTTGCCGTGTCCACGCCTTCTGCATGACAACCGGCGACACCAGAAAGACGTTCGTGACGACCGCCGTGTCGGTTTCGTTGGTGGTGGTGACGGTATCGGCACGGGCGGCAAGGATTGACACCAGAAGCGCGACAAGGGCGGCAAGCAAAGCGGCGGGGCGTGTCATTCGGTCACCTCGCTTCCGGTGATGTCGGCGCGGACGCGCATCTCGAATGTCAAATCAAGAAGGAATATCTCACGCAACACCTTGCGCGATTTCGTGCGCCCCAGTTCGCGCCATTTCAAGTCGTCGGGGGTTTCGACGATGGTGTCGCCCAGCATGATGGGGCGTTTGCGGAACTCCACGACAAACTCGGTCTCGTCGGTCACGCGGGGGTCAGTCGTCTCAAATTCGACGGCAACGCCGTCCTTCGTGACGGAATGGTTCACAATCTTGATGCCCTCTTCCTCGACGGAAGGCGGCGGAGGGTTCGGTTTCGTGCCGCCCCACAACACGGCGATGCCAACCATGCACCAGATGAACGTCGCCTCGATTGGTTTGCGCTTGGCGAAGTCCGCCCACTTTCTGAAATTTCGCCGCATTACTTCACCCCCATGCAAAGGCCGCCGACAAATTCAAGGGTGCGCGAACCGAACGGCCAGTCGATGGTCAGCCCGCCCTTGACACCATGCGGCAAGTCAAACGTCCAACCGTCGCCGGCCGCGTCGTCGGCGGTGAGGTTGATGATGAAGAATCCGATCGTGCCTTGCGTGGCGTGAAACACAATCCGCGACTTGTACCACACCTTGCCGTTTTCGTCCGTCTCCGTTCCCATGCCGACGGGTTCGGACACTTGGGAAGCCGGAAGCGGCTCCAGCCCGTCGAGGCCGTTGGCGATTGTCGGCGCATACTTCACGATGGGCTTCGTGCTGATGGCTTGACTGTTGAAAAGCCGATACTCCAACTCGAACGCCTGTCGCCCTTCGTCGTCGATGGTGTCCAGCGGCTTGAAGGACGAAACGACGAGCTCCGCGTTCGGGTCGATAATCACCGCAACGCCGAACGCGTCGGTGAAGCCTTGCCGGTAAATCACCAACTCGTTCGCGGTGATGTCGCGGATGAGGTCGCGCACGAGGTTCGTTCCCTCTCTGGCGGCGGCTTCGGCGGCTGCGGCTTTCTGTTCGGCCGTCAAAATGGCGGCTTCGTTCGCGGCCATTTGCGCGGTCGTGGCAAGTGTCTCCGGGCGGTTTACGTTGCCCTCGCCGTCCACGAAAAGAACCTCGTTTGTCGTCGCTTCGCCGAACGCGGCGAAACACGCAACGCCAAAACTCAAAAACGCGAAAAGTTGAGTTTTCATTAAAACGACTCCTTTAATATGCTCCAAACATCTACACCATCCAGCCATGCACCGAAAAAAAAAACCGATAAAGGGTGAATAGGCTAAAAAAGCAGCCAACAAAAACATCTTCACAACATCCCAAAAACCCAGCAGAAAGCCTTTCATCATTTCACCTCCGGAGGTTGGTTGGTCACCGCGATGTAATAGAGGTGGCCGTTGTGCATTCTTGCTTGCCACGCCACGCCGAGCGCGTCGTCCCACACCGTACCTTGCGTTTCGCGGACGATGTTGGTCACGTCGGACGCATACGCGACAGTCTCGCGGCCGATGTCCGGCAGATAATTCCACGACGCAACGAGCCGCTTGGTGTCCGCATTCCACACAAGCCCCCAACTGGTCATGCCGACGGTCACTCCCCATGATCCGAGCGCGGTTGCCTTGCTGGCATTAATACCGCGCTGTTGGAGTTCCCAAAGTTCGCCCTCGATGTAGTCCACCACATTGGTCATGATGGGGGTTGTGCCGGGCAGATCGTTAAGCGGCCCGTATGCCGGAGTGCCGCCGATCTCTATCACTTGCGCGGACACGGGGAAACAGGCAAGGACGGCAAGCACAACCGCCACGCCGCGCAACACGTCAAGGAGACGGTTGTACTTCGCCTTGAAGTCGCCGATTGAATCAGACGGCTCCGCACTCAAGAAGTTGGGGATTTCCGGCAAGGACGCACCGCCAGACGCGCCAACGACCGACACCTTCAGTTCCTGTTCTGCGTCGCCGTAGGCTTCGTTCACGTCGTCGGTGACTTTTATGCGTTGCGTGTTGTCGATCGTGCGAACGCGCCCGGACGCGTCGCGCAGACAGATGGTCACGCGGTGAACGCCCACGGGCATTCCGCGCGTTTCGTCGGCCGAAAACGAAAACGACAGACGGCCGCCGTCCGATACAGACGGAAAAACGCGACGATGTCCCAGAAATTCCAACTCGGCGGTGCAGCCCTCGAAATCAACGTCCGGCGCGGAGAATGTGAGCGCAAGACGTTGGTCGTCTCTAAAGTTGGTATCGTCTCCCGAAAAGATTTTTACCATGTTTGCCTTTCCTTTCCGCCATTCGCTCGACGGTCAAAAAGAAAACGGCTGAACCGGAGTTCAGCCATCTTCGTTTTCCAGATGTCGGCGGCGCGTTATGGATCGGGCGGAAGCTGCAAGACAGTCCCCGCCGGGATGGAGTTCGTGCCGCGATTCGCCACGGCCGGAAGGTTCTCCGCTTCGTTTTCCACCATAAGGATCAAAAGGCTCATGGTCGCCGCCGGGGAAATGTTCAAATTCTCATTTTTGAGCAACGCGTCGACAATCGAATTTTCCATGCTGTCGCGCGTTGCGCGTTCGGCCGCCGAATCATACCCGGAGTACCGGAAACGCCACGCAGTCACCGGCGGACGGTAGCCGTCGCCGACAACCTCCACAACGGTCGCCGCGTTGGTGCAGACGCACCCGGTGAGGGTCGCGTAGGTTGGCACGGCGGTATCGCTCCCCAAACCCAAAAGGCAACCGGTCGCTGGGGGTACGTTGAAGGAATCCGTCGATTCCGCACAGATGATCGTGCAGTCCTTCAAGCCGATGGAATTGCCCAGCACGGACTTGTACGAGTCGCTCGCCGCTCCGAGATTGCGCACCGCACCATTGGCGCGGACAAATACGTTTTCAAGGTAGGAGGCGTATATCATGGACGGGGTGCGCCCGGCTTCCGTGGTGGGCGTTATGTCCGCCACGGTGTCGAACACGTCGCATTGCATGAAGAAGCCGGAGAAGATGCGCGAAGAATCGCTGGCGAAATACGCCGTGCCATAGATGTAGCATTTCTCGATGACGCAGCTTGCGAAACCATAGCCGGAAGATCCGCCCGAAATATCCACGGCGCAGTCGTACAGATACAAGCCGAAGAAACGCGGACGGTTTACGCGGCCGAGCATATTCCGCAAGGTGCAGCCCTCGACGGATGTGAACGCGGAAGAGCAACCGAAAAACAACCGCTCCGCGCCGCCGTCGATTATGGTTTTCTCCTTGCCGTACAGGCCGACGTAGTGTACACGGAAGTCCGGGTAATCCTGTCCGTCTGCACCCTTGCCGCCCGGTGAAGCATACTCGCCCGGCATAAGGCAGATGGTCATGTCGTGGTTGGTGACCGCCGCATACGCCCCGTCGATCGTGCGCTTGGCCGTGCCGGGTGTTGTGCCAGCATTTGAGTCGTCGCCGTTCACGCAATCAACATACAGGTCGAACCCGGCAAGCGACGGTGCGGAGGTATTTCCGCCCGTGCCGCCAGTTGAAGCCGTTGCGCCGTTGAACCGTATCTCGTCGGCATTGAGATTAAGCACCCCGTCCGCGTAGTAAATGGGCGCGTTGGTGTCGGGCGTGTTGCGGTTCGCCTTGACGGCGAAGGTGTTGTTCTGGCCGTAGGCGACGAACTGGCCGTTGATGTACGTTGCGCGGGTCAGCCCCGTGCGATTTGTGAACGCGCCCGAACCGATGGCGACGACCTCGCGCATGTCGGACGCATTGCGCAAGGCGCGGTAGCCAATGCCGACGCAATCGGTGAGGTTCGACGAATACGCGCCAGCCGCCGCGCCGATGAGGTCGGTGCGGATAAGTCCGGTCGCTTCGCCGCCAGCACCCGCACCTTGAACGGTAGTGCGATCGCCGTCGGCGTTGATTCCGGCGATGTAGCCGAGCCACGTGTTGAAGTCGCCCGACATGTCGGCGGCGCGAAGTGTGAAGAGCGCGAAGAGTGAAGAGAACAGGATGATGCGTTTCATGGTTGTGTTCCTTTCGTGTTGTTAGATGTCGTCAAGTCCGCCGCCGCCCGAGCCGCCGTTGCCGCCGTGGTGGTTCTTATGTTGGGACGCGTTCGGGCAAGATTCGCACTCATGGCAGAAGGATTCTTGGCAAGTGCCGCCGTCATTCAATGCTTCACCGCATAAAGACGACTCGCACACATGGCCGGGGTCTTCGCCGTCGCAAGGCGGCCCGTGCTTGCCTTCGCTGTGGCTCTCGCTGTCGATGTACGCGCCGCAATCCGCGCAATACTTACTCCATCCCCAGTCGTGGAAATCGCTTGAACACTTTTCGCAAGTCCAATGGTAGTCCCAGTCGTGGGTTTCCGGGTTTGGGTGCTTGCAAGTGATGTACGGCTCCGGCGGTTCGGGTTCCGGCTCGTCAGGATCCGGATCGTCCGGATTGGGTTTCGGCGGCCGCGGCGGCTTCGGCGGCTTCTTTGTGCAGCATGCGTTGCAGTAGTGGGCGTTGCAAGTGGTATGCGTTCCCCATGTGGTGCAATGGCAGCCGCATTTCCAGCACGACGGCTTCGGTTCTCCACATCCGGGGTTGTGTTCACCGACGGAGCCGATGTGTTCGGTCGATACAGTCGTCCCGCAACGGGAACAGACAGTCGTGACGCGGAAGTTCAAAAATACGGCGTTGCACTTCCAGCAAGTCCACTGCCCGACGCGCTCCTTCTGCTCGACGAGGATGTGTTCGCGTGTCGCTTCACCACAAAGACAGATGCACTTGTTTTTCATGTAGCGATGGCCGTCGGCGTGTAGCATTTTAACGCCGCCGACGACGCAACCGCCGTCGCAGTAGCACCCGCCGTTCGCCCATAGATGGTTGTTCCGGTTGCCAGCGTCAAGGCGTACACCGTTGCGCCAGATGTAGCCGCAGACGGAACAGAACCCGCACGCGTTCACCCAGTCGTCTTTGTGGTGTTTGCCGCAGGT
>JAGBFY010000307.1 GCA_017936245.1 Kiritimatiellia bacterium | reverse complement strand
ATGGGCCGCATGACCAAAACAAAACGCCCCATGGATAAGAATCAATCCTCAGCAGAGGTGAGCACCAAAAAGTTAAGGCGGCATTACGCCGTCTTAAACCAGGCACATCTGCCGGAGGATGCCGGATTTCAGATGCGCTCAAACCAGATGAAGCAGATCAACGTCCGGAGAAGAACTTGATGAGACGCTGCACGTGGGCGGCGCACTCGTCGATTATCGGGTCGGCCAGCTTGTCCGGCGGCACGAAAGCGCCATTGAGATCGCCGTACACCTTGAGCGTGGACTTGATGAACGTGTCGAGGAACTCGGTGGCGATGTTGACCTTTGCGATTCCAGATTCGATAGCACGGCGGACATCCGCAAGAGGCGTACCCGAACCGCCATGAAGCACAAGCGGAACCTCCGGTATCGCATCAGCGATCGCTGCGCAGCGCGGAATGTCGAGCTTGGGTTCGGCCTTGTAGTATCCGTGCGCCGTTCCGATCGAGACGGCGAGCGCATCTACACCCGTCTCCTTCGCAAAGGATACCGCCTCATCCACATCGGTCAGTGCGGTTTCATCACCCTGGGCGACATGGCCGATTTCGCCTTCGCAGGTCGCACCCAACGCATGGGCATAGTCGGCCACATGCTTCGTCCATTTCACGTTATCCTCATAGGAATCGCGAGAACCATCGTACATTACGGATGTATAGCCCCACGCGAGAGCGTCCTTGGCCTGCTTTACCGTACTGCCGTGGTCGAGGTGGAGCGCCACCGGCACTTTGCCGCGATATGCGAGCCTTTGCAGCGTTCCGCAGAGATCGTACGCCTTCCCAGTATCGAAGAGACGCATGTAAAGCTGGATGATCACAGGCTCATTCTCGGCCTCTGCCGCCTTGAGCACCGCTGCTGCGGTTTCGTAGTTCGTGATGTTGAACGCACCTACCGCCTTTTTCGCCTTGCGCGCTTCGCAAAGCATTTCCTTCATGTTTACGAGAGACATTGATTTACTCCTTTTCGAATTTAACAACTCCGCCTACTATCGTTTTCAGCGGAACAAAATCATCATCGACACGCACCATGTCGGCAAACTGTCCCACCGCTATCTCGCCGCGGTCGGCGATCCCCATCGACCGGCACTGGTTGAAGCCGGTCGCCTTCACGCATTCTTCAAGCGGCCAACCGGTCACTCGCACGAAACGCCTGAAGCAGTCCGGATACAGCGCGACAGATCCGGCCACGTTCGAAACAACCGCTTTCGGATCGTACGGAACGTCCGCAAGCGTCGCACGTCCCTTCTCGACCCTGACGCGCAATCCGCCCAATGAATATATGCCGTCGGGTTCTCCCGCCGCGCACATCGCATCGGTTATGACCATCAGCCTGTCCGGACCTTTGGCCTTCGCAATGAGAGCGATCATCGGATCGGAAAGATGCACCCCATCCGTAATGATCTCAACATACACGTCATCGGCGAGAAGTCCGCCCGTGACCATTGTCGGACGCAGATGATGTATCGGCATCATCGCATTGCAGAAATGCGTAAGATGCGTCATCCCTGCCGCCCGTGCGCGTTCGAACGTCGCATAGTCGGCAGAGGAATGTCCTCCGGACGCCACTATCCCTTCCGCCGCAAGCTCCTTTATGCAGTCTTCAGCGCCTTCAAGCTCCGGCGCGAGGGAAACCTTCTTCACCGAGGAAATGGCATTCAGTCTCTTGACGAACTGCGCATCCGGATTCTTGAGATATGCGGGATTCTGGGCGCCGGCCATTTCGCCGTTGAAGAACGGACCTTCAAGGTGCACGCCAAGACACGTTGCGCCTTCGCCCCGCTTCTTGTAGCGTTCGGCGCAGCGGCACATCCCGGCCAGCTCTTCTTCAGGACGCGTAAGGCCTGTAGCGAGGAACGAAGTGACGCCGTCCGCAAGTTTTCCGATGCCTATTCTGGCGAACGCCTCATCCGTAGCATCGCAGAAATCAGCTCCGCCGCGTCCATGGGAATGTATGTCGACAAAGCCGGGAAGAAGCGTAAGCCCGGAGGCATCGATAACCCTGTCACCTGCGGCAGGCTGCACATCTGCGCCGACAGCGACGATGCGGCCCGCCTCCACGCGAACGGCTGTGACTCCGAGATCTCGTCCCGGAGTCACAACCCTTGCACCAGAAATGAAAAGCATCGTTACTTGACCAGATGAAGTTCAATGCCCATGTTGCGGCAGAGATCCGCAAGCTCGTCGGCATGGTCGCCGTACATGAGAGCGTAGTGGTGCTCCCAGCCGTTCTCGATGACTTCCTTGCGGACGGCATCGCATCCGGCGTCGAACTTGACCTTAAGCGGATTGCCGCGAACGAAGAGATCCGTATCGAGACCTTCACCCGTGCAGACGAGCATGCGGAAACCGTCGCCGTCGCGCTTCTCGCCGAGACGGGCGAGCGTGACGCGGCCGGGCTTGAGCGGAAATTCGTCGGTGACACCCTTCACGCCACCGCCTTCGATCGTCGCCGAGCAGCGAAGCTCCGGCTTGAAGCCGGGCTTGCAGATTGCACACGGAGCGGCGCCGCAGTGCCACGTAACGCCATAGTCCCCTTCGCAGACGATGAGGTCGCAGAAGAACGGCTTGTCGCCGGAAAGCTCCTGTCCGATGCGCATCATCACGGCGCCGTACACGTCGCCTTCGCAGGCGCAGAGGTGGCCATGGTTCGTGAGGTGGCCCATCGTGGAGCACACGGCAATGCCGTAGAATTCGTCAAGAATCACTTCAGGCCAGCAGCGCATGGCGAGCGTGTCGACCATGAATTTCTTCTTCGTCTTGACGATCGCGCCGTAGAGACGCGCCGCCTTATCGAACTGGTCGCCCTTGGGACCGTCGCTCGCATGGCACGGAGCATCCTCAAGAATCTCCTTCTTCGCCTGCTCAAGCTCCTCGGCGGAAAGGTTCTTCGCCGCCGTGAACACCTCATGTTCGGTGATGAGCTTCACTTCGGGACCGATCTCGCGGCGGAGAAGCATTTCGGAGCAGCAGCTTGTGTAGAAGCCGGGGACGCGTCCGCCGATGAGACCGACACGCATACGGCCGAGCGTCTTCATCGTACGGGCGACGTTCAGCGCCTTGGTGAGTTTGTCGGCCGCTTCCGCCGAGCCGGGTTCCGCATGCACGTGGAAGTACGGAATGTGGAGTCGGTACATGTGGTGGGCGTTCATGTTCGCCGCGCAGAAGGAGTTGTTCTGCAGACGGCCGCCGGCCGGATCGGGTTCCTTCATCGACCAGAGGATCACGGGCACGCCAAGACGCTGTGCGAACATCGGAGGGACGACGCCGAGCGAGAACGTCATGAAGTGCGTGATGAGCACGTCGGGACGGTCCTTCTCGAACTGTTCAAGAAGTTCAATCGCCTCATCTTCGAGCGTGAGCATGTGGTCAGGGCCGATGACTTCGACATTCGGAAGCGACTTGAGGAACGCCACCGCGTTTTCACGGGCGGCCTCAAGCGTATCGTTCGTCCAGTTCACCTTGCTGAGCGGCAGATAGCCAATCTTGAATTTTGCGGACATTTCAATTACTCCTGTATTTTTGGTTTTCAGATTCAGAAGCCCCAACCGTTATGGTGCTTCACAAAAATCATGCCGTTCGCTTCGGCGTCTCCGACCACACGCTCGGCCTTAGGGTCCCACCTGACGGACTTGCGTCCGAGACGGGCGGCGATATTCGCCAGATGGCATATCGTCGCGGAACGATGTCCGACCTCCACCGGACAGGCCGGCTGACGGCCTTCGTAGATGGCATCGACGAAATCGATCTCATGACACGTCTTGGCATGATCGTTGGCGTAAAGGCGCACGTCGGAACCCTTAAGATCGGACTCCTTCCAGTTCCTGATCGCTTCGGGAGCCTCGAACTTTCCGCGCGATACAAAAAGGTCGCCCTTTTCGCAGTGGAACTTGAGTCCGTTGTAGCCAATCGTACCGAGATCGCCAACGTGCGCACGGAAGCCGTTGCCGTAAACGATGTCGAACTCATAGGTCTTCGCCTGGTCGAGATAGCGGTTTGTAACGGCAGGATCGTGAATGTCCGTCTTCACGTTTTCGATGGCGACGGGACCGGAATGGTCCATGCCAAGAGCCCACTGCAGAATGTCGAAATGGTGTGCGCCCCAGTCCGCAATGGAACCGTTGCCCGTGCGGGAACTCCAGCGCCAGCATACCGGATCATGGATGGCGGGAATGTAGGCGTTGTTCTCCCAATGTTCCGCCGGACCCTGATAGAGATCCCACATGGAGGACTTGGGGTTGAAGCAGTCCGGCACCGGAGAAGGCGTGCAGTCACGCGTATAGTTCTGCTTAAGTGCGTCGTTGTGCGCATAGCAGAGTCCAATCGTGCAGCTGCGGCACTCGCCGAGAAGTCCGTTGCGGATGATCTCCGCCGCCTTGCGGAACTCCGGCGCGCTGCGCTGCTGCGAACCGACCTGGAACGTTATGCCGTGCTCCTTCGCCGCATCGATCATCGCCCAGCCCTCGGAGATGCCGAGCGTCATGGGCTTCTGGCAGTACACATGCTTGCCTGCTTTCATCGCATCAACCGCAATAATTGCGTGCCAGTAGTCGCCCGTAGATATCTGCACGGCATCCACTGAAGGATCGGCAAGCACTTCACGGAAATCGGCAATGCTCTTGGTGACGTCCGTCTTGTAGAAGTCATCAACCTGACGCTTAAACACATCGCGCCCATGCGGGGTCCTGGCGTTGTAGCCATGGCGCTTCGATTCTCCGATCGGATCGCACACATGGGTGACGCGCACACGCGGATCCTTCATGAAACTGCCCATATTCCCTCTACCCATCGGGCCGCACCCGATGATTGCGAGGTTAAGCGTGTCCGACGGTGTCGGACGCCGTCCGCGAGCCTTTCCGATGTTGAACGTACCGCACCCAGAGCAAATTGCCGCCAAGGCGCCCATTCCCAGGAACTCTTTTCTTGTGCTTTTCATGTTCATGCTTCCTTTATCGTACGAAGATACGACATGCTGGCCTCTACGTCTTCATAGGTATTGCGGCGCGTTTCGCATTCAACAACCGCCCATTTCGCCCCGGACGCCGACGCTGCGGAAAAGATCGCCTGCCAGTCGTTGGCGTCCCCTTTCCCACCCACTGAATCTCCGCCGCCGGGCTTGGCGTGGATGGACGACACGCGTCCGTTGAGCTTCTCGAGCCAGCGAACCGGATCTGCGCCAGCAAGCTTGACGTGTCCGACGTCCAGCTCCATGTTCAGCCCTGCGTCATACAGATATTCCATCGGGGTCTTGCCGTCGAAATGCTGGCGCAGCTCCCACTGATGGTTATGGTAGCCGACGCGGATGCCATGACGATTGAACTTCTCCGAAAGTTCCATCAACCAATCGGCATGCCTGCGCCACTCGGCGCCGGTGGAAAACTTCGCCGACGGCTGATACACGAAATCGATGGAAAAACGCTCGCAGAACTCCAGATACTCGTTGAACTTTTCCGGAGTCACCATGCTCATGCGAAACGGCATATCGACAATCCGAAGTCCATTGTCGTCCAGCATCTTCTCGAGCTCGCCGTGATTCATGAAATAGAACCCTATGGACTGTACGCCGTCATAGCCAATCGCCTTCAGTCTGCGGAACGCCACCGCCGGATCCTTCTTCCAAAGATCGTGGATGCTCCACATCTGCACACCGATGCGGATTCCGTTGACGGACAGCGCCCCGGAATCACAACCGGAAGTTCTGCATCCGGCAAGGCATGCGCCAGCCGCGGTCATCGCTCCGATACGGAGAAAGTCTCTTCTTGTTTTCATCGTATGTTCCTTTTCATGTTTGACATTTGATCTTCGTTCAGCCAGCAACGGCCTTAAGTCTCTCAAATCCCTGCGCCAGCGTTTTGCCGGGATATGCCCGCCAGTATGCGGGATTGAACAGCTCAATCGAGAGCCATGGATCTGCACCTACGGCATCGAGATCCGAAAAGATTTTCCGCCACGGAGCATTTCCGTCACCAGGCCACACGCGATCGGGATCCTTGAGCTGTTCACGGTACGGATATGACGGATAGTCGTTTACATGAAGCACAGGCAGAAGCCTTGCGGAAAGCTTTCTGTACGTGTCAAAGCTGCCGCCGCCGCGGTATGTGTGATACACGTCTGCAAGGATGGCGGCATCATCGCGTCCCGTAAGCCGCACGACCTCAAGCGCATCTTCGAGACGGAAGAGGTTCACGGAATGCCCCCAATATTCGAGCAACGGGCGCACACCCATTTTCTTTCCAAGTTCAAGTACGGTGACATAACGCTCGGCAATCGCTTCAAGCGGCAGATTCGGGGAGCCAGGCTTCTGCATGCCGAACATGGATGCGGCAATGCAAGGACAGCCGATATCGGCGAGCAAAGCCATGTCGCGCTTCGTCTCATCAAGCCCGGCGGCGCGGATCTTCGGATCGGGATTCACCCACTGACCGAACGCTATGCCGTTTATGAACGAAACTCCGCTGTCACGAGCAATCCTGCACACATCGCCAAGCGTTCCATCGGCCTTGGCGGCGCGGATATCCTTCATCCATGGCTCGTATCCACGGAAGCCGGAAAGAGCCATAGCCTTCATCTGATCAAGAAGCGAAAGATTGTATCCGCGCAACGTGGAAGCATTCATCGCGAACTTGCCGGTTTCTGCTCCGTGCAATCCGGCGCACCCGGCCAATGCGGCCATCGCACCCATCCCAATAAAATCCTTTCGTGTGCAAGACATGTCAGAGACCTCCATCACTTTAGCGGCGCACAATTAACGCCCATTGAGATGAGACGCTTGCGTTCAATCGCGGCGCGGCGCTCAAAATCAGCGAAATCGCGCTTCGCGGGAGCCGTCCACAGTATCTCTGACATCGCGAACGCACGCGGCCACATGCGCCATCCAAGATCGAAGCGGTT
>JAGBFY010000306.1 GCA_017936245.1 Kiritimatiellia bacterium | reverse complement strand
GGCTTCCAGGCTGCATAAAGCTGGCCTTGAACTGCTTACGCGTCATATTGAGCATGGCACCGGGCGTGTAGTCCATAGGACCGGCGCTCATGCGGCAGTATAGTCCAAGAAGATCGTTACGCATGAAATCAGTGCCGTTCTCCCACTTCATGCACTCAAGGCCGTGAATCCCTTCATAGTTGAGGATGTTGGGATATGTACGGCTCATGCCGGTCGGCTTGTGCATTCCATGATAGTCGATGACGAGCTTGTATTCGGCGGCGACCTTTGCCGTCTCTTCGAGATAGTTTTCCATCTCCTGGTCGTCACGATCCATGAAATCGATCTTGAAACCCTTCACGCCCATCTTGGCGTACTTGGAGAAAACCTCATGCTGACGGCCGACAAGCTGCGGCCATGCACACCAAAGGATAATGCCGACGCCACGCGCATTGGCGTACTTCACAAGATGCGGCACATCGGTCTCGGGATTGATCTCCATGATGCTAAGCTTCTTGGACCATCCTTCGTCCATGATCACGTACTCCACACCGAATTCAGCGGCGAAATCAATGTAGTACTCGTATGTTGCCGTATTGCATCCGGCACGGAAAGGCACTCCCGATACGTTCCAGCAGTTCCACCATTCCCATGCAACCTTGCCGGGCTTGATCCATTCGGTGTTCTTGAGCTTGTTGGGAGTGGCGAGCGCATACACGATATCCGCCTCGCAGAGTTTGCTTTCAGACTCGGCAAGCATAAACACACGCCACGGGAACGTACGGGTTCCTGCCGTTTCCGCAAGGTAATCAGCACGCTCCTTCACACGGATATGGCGAAGAGGCCTGTCAGGGCTTCCTATCTCATTGCCGTTGCGGTGCTCGACTTTCGTAGGATAACGCGCCATGCGAGCCTCAAGAGCAATCTTGTCACCGGCGGCACGCTTCATGTTCCATCCGGGATAATCCAAAAGATCCGACTCGGAAACGCTCATGACAGAACCGTCGGAATATTTCAGAACGAGCGGCAGATATACGACCTGTCCGCTGTTCGCAAGCTCCGACATGTTCGTGACTGTCGTGTAAATGGATTCCCAGCTGCACTGCAGCGGATCGCCGCGATCCCTGCAGTATGCGGCATAGGCTGAAGCCACTCCCTCAGGGAAAACGATGCCTGCGGTCTCATTCATAACCTTCACACGGCCGGGGAACGCCGTCTCGAACCTGTATGCAACGCCATCGTTCCTTGCGACAAGCACGACACGCCAATTGCCCTCGAACGCAACGGTTGTTCTGTTCGCCGCCTCATCTATCGAAGACTTCTTGTATATGGGAGTGTCGATCTTGCCCTTGAGCGTAACCGTATCGATGGATGAGACTTTGGCCGAGCCTCCAAGCACACCCTTTCCTTCCATCTCCATGGAAAGCGGGGTTGGAGCGACCCGATGCAGCCCAGACTGGTAAACGGAATATGAAAGGACCGGTTCCGTATCAAGCCTGATTTCATTCCTGCCGTCAGGACTCTTCACGCTGACAGTTTGCGCACATACGCAAAACCCAAGCCCGACCAGAACTATGAGGCACGATGACTTTTTCATTTGTATCTCCTTTATTCCTTTATTCGGCACGAAGCCACTTGTCAAAATCAATCCAACCCGGCTTGCCGGCGTTCTCCTTCTGCCACTTGTACCAACCATGGCCACATCCGATCGCATGCACGATGGCCTTGTCCTTCGCTGGACATACGTTGTACGCCGCATACACTGCGGCGGGGGCGCATGTCATGTCAGCAAAGCCGACGATGAAACGGATCGGATGCTTGATGCGAGCGGCAAAGTACACGCCGTCAAAGTACGCGGCATGCTTCTCAGCCTTCTTACGGTCGGGCTGACCGTCCAGAAGACGCGGCCAACCGTTCTGACGGCCCTGCCTGAAACCGTAGTGCCCCGTGATTGCGCAGACAGCCACGAAAGCCTTTGTGAAATGCGAATTCAGGTAGTTGAGGAAGAGACCGAAGCCTCCGCCCTGACTGGAACCGGAATATACGACCCTGGTCAGATCCACATCCGGACGGGCACACACCCAATCGACCGCACGGTTGATGCCGAGCATCACATCATGGTACCAGTAGTCTTCGCGTGAGGACGAAATTCCGGCAAGGGCGCAGTACGCATCTTTGTTTGCAAGACCATACTTTTCCGCAAGTTCGCGGTTCTGACTCTGCATGCGCTTTCGTTGCGCCTCACGAGTCGCCTCCGGCTCGAACGTGTGGACGTTCATGGCGAGGGTGATCTCGCCAGGGGCGGTTCCGTAGCCGACTACGCCCGGCCCTGCGCCAGGGACCGTGACACGCAGACGGAACGGAGCCTTTGATTTGTCCTTTGGAACGGAAAGAAATCCGTACACGCGCTTACCGTTGAACGTTGCAAAATTCACACGGAAGCAATCGAACGCCTTGCTCGAAAGCTTTTCGTCCAAAGTCATCTTCGGATCAAGCGGAACCTCCCGCTCAAGGCGAGCCTTCTCGGATGTCCAATAGGAATCGAAATCCTGTGGACAAGGCTCGCTCTGACGAATCTTGTCCACATCGTA
Source organism: Kiritimatiellia bacterium (assembly GCA_017936245.1). Taxonomy (GTDB): domain Bacteria; phylum Verrucomicrobiota; class Kiritimatiellia; order RFP12; family UBA1067; genus UBA1731. The sequence continues at coordinate 2,931 of JAGBFY010000306.1, read as the reverse complement.
GCCGACAGCCCAAACACGGGAGTTCGTACCGGAATTGACACAGAGACGCAGGAACCCTTCCTCGTCCATCTTGCCCTTCACCGTGAACGGATTGCCCTTTGACAGATCCGTCGCACCTGATGAATACTTGATAGACCCGAAATTGTCGAGAGTCCACTTTGCCTTGCCGCTCTTGAGCAATGCTCCAGAGTCGTCCTTCACCGAAACGGTGAATACCGTCTCATCACCGGAACGGTATAGCGCATCCGGACGATCCTGCCCGATTTCGATGGATGCCGCAAACGCGACAAACGCGGAAAACGCCGCCAAGAACGAAAATGCAGTCTTCATTGAAGCATTCCTTTGCTGATGACCGGATGCGCTGACGACACCGTCAGTTTGCGCGCACGATTGCCTCGTACTCGTCCTTCTGCGCTTCCATCGATTCGACCATCTTGAACTGCGTACGGCAGCGGACAAGATTGTGGTCGGCATAGGCGGTGCGGAAGTACGTATCGCCGGCCAGGTAGTCCGCAAGGAAGCGGATACCGATGGTGAACGTGATGAGCCGGCCGGAGAATGCGAGATTCTCCTTCTCGGCCTCGGTGAGGAACTTCGCCTCGGAGAGATATCCCTTCACGAGCGCTTCGAAATACTCCTTGCGGGAGAATACCTTCGAAAGATCCTTCTCGTCCTCGGCGGCCGCGGCGGTGGAGGTGCGCACCATGTCGCCGAAATCGTAGAGGGCGCAGCCCGGCATTACCGTATCAAGATCGATGACCGCAACGCCTTCGCCAGTCACGTCGTCAAGCATCACGTTGTTGATCTTGGTATCGTTGTGCGTAATGCGCTCAGGTATTTCGCCGTTCTCCATCATCTTTACGATCTTGCCAGCCTCTTCGCGATGGGCATCGACGAACGCAAGCTCGGCTGCGACGGAAGCCTTGCGCCCCATCTTGTCCTCGGCGGCGGCCGTATCGAGCTGCTCAAGACGCGAGAGCGTGTTGTGGAAGTTGGGGATCGTCTCGAAAAGACGTGGAGCGGGGAGATCTGCAAGCGCATTCTGGAAACCGGCGAACGCCTTGGCGGCCTTGCGCGCCTGATCGGCGTTCTCGATGAGATCGATGGTCTTTGCGCCGGTGATGAACACATACATGCGCCACCAGCCGCCCTCGGGGCCACGGGCCACGGGCTGGCCGTCGCGAGCGGGAATCACGGTGAGAGTGCGGCGAGTCGCATCCTCTGCTCCGGCAAACTTGCCGCGAATATGGTTCGTGACGCGAGCGATGTTCTCCATGACGCGGTCGGGACGCGTGAAGATGCTGTCGTTGATGCGCTGGAGCACATACGAGACAGGTGCCCCACCGATTGAAATGTCAATTTTGAACGTATCGTTTATGTGGCCGGAACCATAGCGGTTCACGGAGACGATATCACCATACACCTGAAAAAGCGCGATGATTTCGCGCAACTGCTCTTCTGTGAAGTTTCTGCTGCTCATTTCACTGCTCCAGTAAATTTTTAATTTAACGTATTATATCATAGTTTCATGTTGGCATTGGCAGCATTCCTCTGCACAACCTCATTCAACAGTTTTGCAGTTTTGCAGACCGGTTCATATGCAATGAAAATGGCTGGGCAGAATCTTGGACGGCGCTAAAAAGGTTTTAACCCCAGAAGCTCCTTCGCGTGCTGAAGAACAACAGATGTAGCGGTCTCGCCGCCAAGCATACGAGCCACCTCCCGGACACGCCCATCCCCTTCAACCTCTCGTATCGCACTCCTGGTGCGTCCGCCCGAGACGGTTTTGGCTACAACGAAATGCCGGTCGCCAAACACGGCAGACTGGGGGAGATGTGTGATTGCTATCACCTGATGGTGAGCCGATACGGATTTGAGCTTCTCTCCGACAGCCCGACCGGTCTCGCCGCCAAGGTTGGCATCGATTTCATCAAAGATTAATACCGGAATCGCATCCAGTTCCGCTATGACAGCCTTCAGCGCAAGCATCACTCGCGCGATTTCGCCTGTAGAAGCAATCTGAGCCAGAGGACGCGCTGATTCGCCCGGATTCGGCTCGAACCTGTACACTACCAGGTCGCATCCGGTCTGATCCGGCTCCTGCGTCTCAAGCGCAACCGAGAATCCGGCCTTAAGGAAGCCAAGTCCGCGCAGTTCCTTTGTGACTGCCTCACCCAGCTTCACGCTCGCTTTCCTCCGGGCGGCAGTCAACGTCGCACCCGCCTTCCTCACAGCCTTTTCGGCGGCAGCGATCTGGACATCCAACTCCTGGATCTTCGCATCACGGTCCTCAAGATCGGAAAGTTTCTGCGCTCGCTTTTCGCGGAGCTCAAGAATCTCCCGGACTGTTGCGCATGCGTATTTTCGCTTGAGACGGCGCACGAGCGAAATTCGGTCGTCAAGCGCCTGCAGCGTCTCGGGGTCGGCATCGATACGGCTGACAGAATCCGCAACGGTTCGCGACAGCTCCTGAACTGATGTTATCACATTCTCAAGCTCTTCGCTCCACTCGTTGGCGACTTCATGGTACTTCGCCATCTCACGGAACCTGTTCCCGGCCTCGACAAGAAGATCCGCCGCTGAACCGGCGTCAGATGAACCGTACGCACCGCCGCCGTCGCCAGTAAGCGCAGACGTGGCAGCGTTCGCCGCCTCCACTATCTCAGCCGCATGGGCGGCGGCCGCGTGACGTGCAGTCAACGTCTCATCATCTTCTTCCGTAAGCTGCGCGGCATCGATCTCTTCGATGCTGTGCCTCAGCCTATCTATTTCATCCGCGACATCTACAGCCCCTTCAAGCGCAGCCCGCCGGGAACGGAGATCGGCTAGACCGCGCCATGCCGATGCATAGCCGGAAAGGTCGACCTTGCCGTAACGGTCGAGAGTGTCGCGCTGAAACCCGTCGTCCACGAGCGAGCGTCGGTCGTTCGG
>JAGBFY010000031.1 GCA_017936245.1 Kiritimatiellia bacterium | reverse complement strand
GCGGCATCGTGTTCCACACGCTTCCCTCCTCAAGCTCGGTAAGGCCGACCTGAAGCTGGCAGCATCCGCCGCCGGGCTTCTTGGCAAGCACCTTCTGGACGATGAGCTGGTTGATGCAGCGAGCGTTGGACTCCTTAAGGGAGCCGGCCTTGATGTAGTTGCCGATGGTGTATCCCGGCTTCGTACACTTCTGGTCGCTCGTGATGCGCTGCGTCACGTATTCCTTGTAGGCAGGCGCGGAGTTGATGTATAACTTGGCGGGATTCTTCGCGTCATTCGACTTGAACACAACCTTCTTCTTGCCGCACCCGACGTAGAGCGCCTCCTTGAAGTCGAGAGCATACTCTTCGCCGTCAACGGTAACGACCCCGGAGCCGCCGACATTGATTACGCCGAGCTCGCGTCGGTCGAGGAAGGTCGCCGCCTTGAGTTCGAGGAAGGTCTCGAGGTCGAGTGCCTTGTTCACCGGCATCGCACCGCCATACACGAGACGGTCGTACATCGTGTAGGTGAGATTGATCTCATCGGGCGACATGACCTTCTCCATCACGAAACGCTCGCGGATCTTCGCCGTATCGAAGGTCTTGAAATCATCCGGATGCGAAGCGGCCTGAACCTTGTAGTTAACTTCGGCGAAACCAACGGACGCGACGAGGGCGAGTCCGGCAACTATCTGTATCTTCATTTTACTTTACCTTTCTGATTCTGATGAAATTGACAACGCTCATTCCAAGCGCGAGAAGCCCGGCGGCAACAACGCCGAACCATTTGAGAGAAACCGTGAGATGAAATATCGTCCAGCACCAGAACGCCGCGGCGAAGTCGATGGACGCGCCGCCTTCGAATCCCTTCGGCACGGAGATCCCGTCTATCTTCGCGGCCTCGATAGCCTGAGTGAATGCCGGCGTAAGGTTTGTGGCGAAGAAGAGTCCGGCGATTAGCGCCACGAGACCGATGACGAACGTCTTTGGAACATTACCCTTCGTTATCGGAAGCACGCACGGGAAAAGGTAAAACATCGCCGCAAGAGAGGCGAGAGGCAGGAATTTATTCCCGGGAAGAGCGACAGAGAGGAAGAGGATGACGGGGATGAGCAGGATCGACACGACAAGCGTCGTGGGATGTCCGATAACAAGCGCGGGGGACATGCCAATGGAAAGCCCCTTGAGTCCGGAGAACTTGCTTTCAACGAGTGAACGCGTGGCCTCGGAGATTGGCTTCAAGCCCTCGATAAAAAGACCCGTAATGCGCGGGATGAGCTCCATTACGGCACCCATCGTCACTCCAAGCGAGAGTATCTTGGGAATGGAATCGACAAACGCCTTCCAAGAGGAACACTGGAGGCAGCCAATGCCGCAACCGATGACAACGCCAAGGAAAAGCGGTTCACCAAGGAGCCCGAATTTCTTCTTGAGTCCCTCCGCATCAACATTCAGCTTCTCGAAACCGGGAATGCGGTCGAGCAGCCAGCCGACCACCACCGCAAACGGGGTGAAACTCTGGCAGAACGGCTGAGGAATGGAAATGCCCTCCATATCCTTGTAATAGGACTGAAATCCCTTCGCCGTGAAGTCAGCCATGCACAGCGTGATCACGTAAAGGACAATGGCCGCATAGAACGCCCAGGCAAGCGAACCGGTCGTAAAGAACACGATTGCCCCGAGAAAAGCAAAGTGCCAGTAGTTCCAAAGGTCGATATTCACCGTGCGGGTGGTGCCGGTGATCAGCATCAGCAGGTTTACGCCAAGGCACACCGGTATGATGAACGCCCCCACGGCGCAGGAATACGCGACAGCCGCAGCGGCGGGCCAACCGAGGTCGAAGAACGGGAGATTGAGCTCGTACAGTTCCGTCATCCCCTTCAGCGCCGGACCGAGGTTCGACGTGAGAAGCGCAGTCACGACTCCGAGGCCGACAAAGCCAACGCCGACCAGAAGGCCGCTCTTGAGCGCTTTTGCCGGCTTGATTCCGATACACACTCCAAGCACGGAGAAGATGACAGGCATCATCACCGCCGCACCAAGGCCAATAACATATGCGAATATCTCTTTCATGTTTTCGTCTCCTGAGCTAAATGTAAGCAAGGCAGTTGCAAAACCCTTTGGACCCGGCAGGGACACGCCGCCCTACCGGGCCCTGAAACCGCCTCACTGCGTTACATGTTTCGCACCCTTACGAGTGCCTCAAGGAAATAGTAGTCGCCATAATTGAGCGGCGTATCGATTTCGCTGCCTAACGGCTTCGCTCCGACGCCATGCTTGAGAATGAAGTGCCCGATTTCGTCACCTTCGGAGAAATATGCGGGTGAGGCAAGCGAGAGAAGCTGCTTGACTGCGAACTTGCGGTACATCGCGCCTTTCTCGGCATCGACATATCCGGCGAGTTCCAGAAGACCGGACGCCATGATTGAACCTGCAGATGAATCGCGCTCCTCACCGGGTGCGCCAAAGTCCCAGTACGGAATACCGTCCTCCGGCATGTTCGGATGGTTGATCGCAAAGTCCGCAACCTTCTGCGCGAAATCAAGATATGCCTTGTTCTTCGACTCGCGGTACATCATCGTGTAGCCGTAGATAGCCCAGCTC
>JAGBFY010000030.1 GCA_017936245.1 Kiritimatiellia bacterium | reverse complement strand
TATCGAGGACAAGGTCAACGGTGTGGACGACATGCTCTACATGGTGGGCAGCTGCTCCGATGACGGAAACTACAACCTTACGCTTTCGTTCGAGGTGGAGTCCGACCGTGATATGGACATGGTCAAGGTCCAGAACCGCGTATCTCAGGCCGAGGCGAAACTTCCGATGGAAGTGCAGCAGCTCGGCGGAACGATCCGTGCACAGTCCGAAGATATGCTCGGCTTCATGGCTCTGCGCTCGAAGGGCGGCAAAATGTCGCGTCTCCAGATTTCGGACTACATCTACGGCAACATCCAGCCGGTCCTTCTGCGAATCCCCGGCGTAGGCGACGCAACGGTGTACGGTCCCAGGCTCGCAATGCGAATCTGGCTTGATCCGGACCGCATGGCCGCGCAGGGCCTTAACACCGAAGAGGTGATCGCCGCCGTCACGAAACAGAACGTGCAGGCGTCCATCGGCTCTGTCGGCGCGTCCCCGATTCCGAAGCACGGCGCACATGTCTATACGCTCACGGCGAAGGGACGCCTCATGACTCCATCGGAGTTCAACGAGATCATAATCCGCCGCGACGAGCAAGGCGGACTTGTCCGGCTCAAGGACATCGCCCGCACGGAGATCGGCGAAGAGAACTACATGTTCTCCGGTCAGCTCAACGGCGAAAACGCCGTTATGATCGCCCTTCAGCAGAAGCCCGGCGCGAACGCCATCGAGACGATGGACCAGATATATGCCGCCTTCCGTGAAATGGAGAAGAACTTCCCCGACAGCCTTGAATGGTACACTCCGTACGACGCGACAGAATATGTGCGCGTCTGCATCGAGGAAATCGTCCTTACGCTCATAATCACGTTCGCGCTTGTGGTATTCGTGTGCTACCTGTTCCTGCAGGACTGGCGCGCTACGCTCATCCCGTGCCTCACGATCCCCGTATCCGTAACGGCAACGTTCATTCTGATGGCGATGCTCGGATATTCGATCAACATCCTGACCCTGTTCGGACTGGTGCTTTCCATCGGCGTGGTGGTGGACGACTGCATCGTGGTGGTGGAGCGCGTACAGTTCCTCATCGAAACGCGCAGACTCAACGCCAAGGAGGCGGCGATTCAGGCGATGAAGGACGTGACAGGCGCCGTTATCGCGACAACGCTCGTACTTTTGGGCATCTTCGTGCCGGTCGGATTCATGACCGGAATCACAGGTCGCATCTACCAGCAGTTCTCCGTCACGCTTTCGGCGGCGGTCTGCTTCTCTACGGTGTGCGCCCTTACGCTCGCTCCGGCGCTCTGTTCGATCCTTCTCCACGAGGCGCGTCCGTACAAGCGCGGACCTTTCGCGTGGTTCAACAAGGCGCTTGAGGCGTTCAAGGGATTCTTCGTGACGATTGCGAAGTGGCTCGCAAGCCGCATCTTCCTTACGCTCATTCTTCTCATTCTTTCGATTCTTCTCACCATCCAGGTGTTCTCCAAAACACAGACGTCCTTTCTCCCCGATGAAGACCAGAGCGTTGTGTTCTGCTCGATGGAAATGCCGGAAGGAACAGCCCGCGACCGCAGCCGTGAAGTGGCGCTCCGCGCGGTGGAAATGTTGCGCACGATTCCGGAGGTGTCGTCAGTGATTTCCATCACCGGCTGGGGCATGATCGGCGGACGCGGCGAGAACCAGACCACGCTCGTTGTGGACCTCAAGCGTTGGAATCACCGTCCGAACCCCGACCAGCACGTGTCGAAGATGCTCCCCAAAATCCAGGGGCTTCTGATGAGCATTCCTGAGCCGAAGTGGCAGGTGTTCACTCCGCCGGCGATTCCCGGACTTGGAAACGCGAACGGAATCTCCGTCCATATCCAGGACAAGGCGGGGACAGACCCCATCAAGCTGGATGAGCTCAAGAAGGTGCTGCTCGGAAAGCTGAACCAGAATCCCAATATTCTGGCGGCCTTCGCCGGATACAACGCGGAAACGCCGAAACTCCGCTTCAATCTCGACCGTACAAAGGCAGAGATGTTCCATGTTCCCGTCGCGACGGTGTACAGCACGCTCCAGAACTATCTCGGTTCGCGCTACGTGAACGACGTGAACCTCGGAACGCAGGTCAACCGCGTAACGGTTGCCGCCGAGGCGAAGGGACGCACCAAGCCCGAGGACGTAGAGCGTCTCTACGTGCGTTCCGACACTGGTGCGATGGTGCCGATCGGCTCGCTCGGAACCATTTCCCGCGAATTGGGTCCGCGCACGGTCTATACCCGCGACAAATACCTGACGGCAGGTCTGAACATTCTTCCCATGCCGGGAGTCGCATCCGGTACCGTGATGAAGGAAGTGAAGGAACTTCTCGATGCGGAACTCCCCGAAGGATACGGAT
>JAGBFY010000305.1 GCA_017936245.1 Kiritimatiellia bacterium | reverse complement strand
TATGCCTGCGGCCTGCGCCATCTCCATTACTGCCGTGCTACCCACAAGTCCGTACGTTGCGACGACTGGCTTCCCCGCAGGTCCCGTAACTTCGACATTGCGCAGCCTGCCGCCCAATCCTGCAACGAGAGCTTCGACCGTTCCCTCTCCGCCATCGGCAAGTGGACGCACCACGCATTCGGCATCCGGGAGAACGCGTCTTATCCCTTCGGCGGCGGCGTTCCCCGCCTCCATCGACCCAAGGCTTCCCTTGAAGGAATCTATCGCTATCGCTATCTTCATATGAGTACCATAAACTTATTGTCACACAAATCAATATACATCCACGATGCTGCGGGTTCGGGTCAGGAGCAGCTTTGCCGACACATCGGCAAGCGGGAGCCCCGTAAGCATGTGCACCGACCTGCGATATGCCGCCATCTGCGGAGCATACGTCTCGCGCAGACGATCTTCGTAAGCGGAGACGTCTTCGCCCTGACGCATCGCGTTCGTCTTGAAATCCAATATCACAGCCTTACGGTCTGCGCCTTCACCCGTGAACACCACGCGGTCGAACTGTCCGGATTCCCACGAGCCATCCGCAAATATCTCATATGATCGTTCACGCCAAAGCTCCGAAAAACCGTCCGGTTTCACAAAGGCGCGGTCAAACGGATCTTTAGCTTCGTCTTCTGGGATCCATTCGATCTTTTCATACTTTGCATGCATCTCCTTGCCGTACTCCGCACCCGCCCCATAATCGTCGGCGAAAAGCCGGTCGGCGGCGAGACCGGTCATGAACGATTCGCTCGGCCGCGCCTTGGAGATGCACATCCTTTTCTTTCTGGAAACAGGCGGCACTTCAGGGATGGATGCGGATGCAGCAGCTTTAGGCTGTTCCTTACAGCACTTTTCGTACCAGGTCCAATCGCCACCGGATTCAAGTCCGACAAGCCGCACCAGATCGCTGAAGCGCGTCGGCTCCGGCGGCGGTTTGGCGTTCTGCGGATGGAGGATTATCGTGAGCGCCTTCTTGGCACGCGTCAGCGCCACATAGTCGAGACACAGCGACGCATACAGCTGCGACTGCCGCCTTCTGCGTTCCGCCGCGCCGAGCACCGGATCCGTCGCATCGGTATCGGCTGACGGGTTGTCGAGTATCCATCGGGGACCGGCGTTCTTCAACGGACCGGAATGGCGCGAACCGTAAAGATCGTCGAACTCATAGAACGGCACTATCACATGGTCGAAGCCCAACCCCTTGGACTGGTGCATCGTCATGATGCGCACCATGCCCTCCTCCGCAAAATCCCTGCGTTTGTGTTCCGAAAGGTATTCGATGAAATCGGAGAGCCGCACGGTCTCGTCCCGGACATCCTCGAACTCCGCCGCGCACTTTATGAGATCGGCGAAACGCGCCTCTGTGAAATCGTTCCACGAATCCGACACCTTCTTCAACGCCTCACGGACCTCGCGGAACTTGCGCACCATGCCGAGACGCGTGAAGTCGGCAAGAAGTCTGGCGGATGCCTCTGCCGGCGGCGGCATGCCGTTGGGATACATCACCTCCGCAAGAGGTGAATGTCTTACACAGGCATATGCATACTCATCAGAGGGATGTTCGGCAAGCTTCATCAGCATCGTGAACGCGGAAAGCACCGGAGAATCCATGATGCCGCTGTCGCCTTCGAACACGACTTTATCGATACCGTTGGACTTAAGATGCGCGAGGATAGCCTCTCCGAACGTGTTGTTGCGGACAAGGATCGCGCTCGTTATCCCGCGTTCCCATGGCTTGATCGTTCTGAGCTCTTCCTCGATATGCTCGAAAAAGTCGCTCTGTGAAGCCTGCTTCCCGGACTTCTCCGCCTGGATGACCTTTACAAACCCTTCATTGTCCTTGTTGAAGCTTACATGCTCCGGACACGTCCACCTGGCCTCTAAGACGGCATCGTCCATGTTGAACACGCCGCGGATCGTCGTTTCATCGAATATGCGGTTCACGGCAGACGATATCCGCCCAAGATATCTGCGCGACACCGAAAGTTCGCCATTGTCATCCGCCGCCTCGACCTGTTCGCCAAGGATCCGCACATCGCCGCCGCGCCATTCATAGATCGCCTGCTTGCGGTCGCCGACGATAAACACGCTGCGTCCGCCGTCCGACTGTCTGCTCTCTTCAATGAGGTTCCGCAAGGCCGCCCACTGTCCGCGGCTCGTATCCTGGAACTCATCAAGCGCCCAGTGGTCGAACTTGGCGTCCATGCGATATTCGAGCGGTGCCTTGACATCATCCCCAAGGTTGCCGATCAGTCTCGGGACATCGTCGAACGTGATGAGTCCGCGCTGCCGGACCTTCGCCTTGTACGCGGCCTCGTAGGTGTGCACAAGCCGGTATATGCCGGCAGTGCGGCGAAGCGCGCGCCCGATCCTCCAGAGATGCATCTTCGAAACGGCCTCTGCCGCAGAAGGTTCATCCTTCAGGACCTTCGGCGAATCCTTCACCGTCCCGCTGAATTCACGAACAGCCCTTATGAACGTCTCAACTCCACGCTTTGACGCGAACGGCATGAGTCCGTCCGCAAGGGCTCGGATGTCCGCTATCGACACGTCAAGTCCTGTCGGCACCTCATCGCCCCATATCCGCTCCGCCACGCCCCACGCCTCGCGTTCCGGAATATCGCGGTACATCTGATGCCAGCAGGAGATGAAACCAGAGAACTCCTCGAGAAAACTCTTCGAGCCGTCGCCGTCAAGCGCAAGACGGAACGAATCGCGGTAGAACATCTTCGCATCATCGCTTTCGAGCGCCATCATCTCGTCTAGCAGACGCCCCTGCTCCACCGGCGCGCGGAAATCGCTCAACACCGCGATTTCGCCCTCAAGCCCAAGCTCGAGCGGAAGCATCCGTACAATCTTCATCAGGAAGCTGTCGAGCGTCCCTATCAGGGAAAGGTGCTGACGCGAGATCACCTTCCGAAGCATGGAAGCGAAATCCCCTTTCGTCAGAGGAACACCAAGCCGCTCGCTTTCTTCGGCAGCAATCTTGTCGCTCTCGGCGGCATAGGAAAGGCGTTCGATGAAGCTGTTGAATATCTCGCCCGCCGCCGCGCGCGAAAATGTGAGGGCGACGATCCGCTCAGGCTCAGTCCCGCCGAAGATGAGCTTAAGCAGACGTGTCACAAGCGAGAACGTCTTGCCCGTTCCGGCCGACGCCTCTATTACCGTAAGTCTCGGCAGACTGTTCATGCCGCAGAAACTCCGCCACTGTTTATTTCCCGAAAAAACTTCATACTCTTACGGCGGATTATATCACATCACACCAACAAAAGCTGAAAGCTGACCGTCGTTGCGGTTGGTGCTATATTCTTCATTTTCACGGCCGTTTTTCTTTCTGAGGCATTCTAATGAAGTTCTATCGTTTCAAGCGGAGCGAGGCGACGAATTTCAGTTCTGCCATCATCGCAGATGATCTTGAGGTCCGAAGGTTCTCGCCGCCAGTTTGAAGCAAATCCGATCCGTTCTCCCTTCGCATTCTCCCAGAACGAAACAAACACCTCCGGCACGTCAGGCGAATATTTGCACGTATTCTTGTACACAAGCAGTTTGGCCGAACGGGATTCACACCTCGCAAACGGTTTGACCATCCGTCCTTCGAGAAGGAAGGATGGATATTTCCTGCGCAAGGCATTGAGGCGTCCGACAAGCGAAACGAGTTCCCCCTGCTCCGCAAATTCTTCGTCCCACATATGCCCCCATCCAACGACCAGCCCATCGTCCTTCCCGAGAATCAGCGACAACATATCACCGTTATGGAAGGCGTAGGTCCAACGATAGAACGGATCGATGTCTTTGCAGGCGCATTGGTTGCCGGAGAAGTTGCAGGACCATTCGTGAAACACAAACGCCGAACCATGGACCGGACGCGCCCCGCCTACGCCGCATCTTGTAAACGTCCAGACGAACCGTGCATCGTTGTAGAAAAGCTGCGGCACATAGGGCGTTGCGGCGGACGACTCGCATCCGAGCAGCATTCCGTCACGTGCGGCAGATTCTGCAACCTTCTTCTGAAGCGAAACCATCCTATCCACCGCCCATGCACCTGGAATCGGCGGATGTCCGTGGTGTTTCGCGTAGCAGAGATGCCATCCGCCACCGTTGTTCTGATCGAAAAATTGGCAGTAGTCGATCCCGAAGCTGGACATCTTGGATATTTCATCGGCAACTGTGCGCACTGACCACTCGTCCGCAAGACACATCTCGTAGCCGAAACGCTGTGAGTCTGGACCGTTGCAGCAGCCGGCGGTAATCTCGCCTTTCGGCCCGCGCACCATGTGGCGGCCAAGGTGTTCATCCTCAAAACGCTGTTCCAACGAATACGAGGGCACAATACTGCTTATCTGCGTCCAGGCCGTTCCGGAACAATATACTCCGAGCAGATCTCCACGTGCATGAAGCGCATCCCGGAACTTGGCAAGTTCCGCCTCACCGCCGTAGGGTGGCCAGACATAGGGCGGAGCCCAAGGAGCAGTGCCTTCCCAATGCATAAGAAGCGCCATAATGCGCGAATTGAGCAGCTTTGAATACTTCTCCACCGCCGACATCGCGTTTACATACGGGAAGTAGCAGTTGGGGGACATATTCCTCGGCTTGTTGTCCAATCCTTCTCCGCGCACGGGATAGATGAGATTTACGGGCGAGTCATACATCCACTTTGGACGTTTGGGAGGATTGGCGAAAGCGGGCAGCGTGCGCACCCAGTCACGGTAGATTTCGCAGGCATCCATCCAGCCGCCATCGTATGGACGAAGTGAGTAATGGAATGATGGGCGCCACGCACCGTTCGTCAAATCACCGCAGAATGTCAGCAAAGAAAGGCGTACGGTTTTATCGCCAATGTATTCCCAATCCACCTGTTTCATGGTGTGCCGATCGTCAACTGCAGAAAAGTAGATGCCCTTGCCTCCCTTGTAAGAGGCTAGGAACTGCATCTGGCAGTAGCTGGGATAAAGAGAGTATATGCCGCGCCAGTTGCGGTCACGGAAGGCGATAGGACGATAGGGGCTGCCGCGACGGCTGACATCCGTCACTTCAATTCCATCAATATATGGCCAGAAGAGCGTACTGTCGGCGGTGACATTGACCTGCGGACCGTCGAACCATTCGAGCAGCATTCCGTCGGGAATGTTCTCGATGGACGGCCTAAAACGGAACTCGTTGTCCGCTGCCGTAACTTCCATGCGGACTGTCAGTCCGTTTTGATGCCTCCATGTGAGTGTTGTGCCGCGCAGGACACGCAATCCCTGTAAAGATTTTTCTACTCGTTCAGCCTGTCCTGCAGAGATAAATCCCTCAAACAGGAAGTCTGATGATTTAAGGCGTGCAGGTTCACCCTTGCAATCGAGAAGCTGCAACGTAAACGCCTCCGACACCGGAACAATGCGCTCCGTACCGTCAGCCGCAACCAACGACTCCAACGCACCGCACGTATCCGAGAGGCAAAGCGACATGCCGCCTACCGCAAATTCAACCGCCGTGGCGGTGAAAACGCCGGACAACACCGCCATACTTATGACTTTCCTCATTTCTAGCATCCTCATAACGCAGTAAATTATCTTATGTTTTTGCAGTCAGTGCAACATCAACAGTGTGACAGTATAACATATTTACAAACCAAAAGGTAATCGGGCAGCGCTCCACCCACAAGAGCGTATGAATGTTCGCCCAGATAACTTTCTTGCGTCCGCACCACCCCACATCCATCCAACCCTTCTAAATCCCCACTACGCCAAACGATCGTCCTGACGGACGCATTGCATGCGTCCGACCAGTTGCCTCAAAAACATTCACATTACATATTACCTTGATGCCTTGAGCGCGTCACGGGCACACTCGCGCATCAACTTGGCATCAGCCTCCGGCAACCCTTTGGGGCGATATGTGAAGGTTGCGGGATCGACATTGAACAGGAATCCGAGCCAGACGCATGCCTGGAGATAGTGTCCCCTGGCATTGAAGTGCGAAAAGTCGCAGCGGAGCTTTATCTCTTCCCAATCCTTCTGCTTTCCCTTGCGCCCCTGCTTCCATGCGGAGTCTCCTACGACATCGCCGTGGAAGTCCACCGTTCCCGGTTTCGCGATCTTATTGATCTCCTCGCGTGTCAGCGGTTTGCCGTAATCGACCGGCAGACGATCACGGAACAGCTGAACCGCATCCGCCGTCGGAATGATCCTGAGTTTATGCTTGGCTGCTAGCTGCGCGTACGCTTTCTTGAGAGCCTCATACATGTCCTTCGGAGTCATTTTCCATTTTGCAAGGCGTGTATCGTAAGGCGTGTAGCTCCAAGTCTGCTGAATGACGATCTCCGCCTGCGGAGCAAGTTCCCGGATCTTTGCAATCAGATTATCGGCATACGGCTGATAGGTGTCGTAGAACGCGCTCTTGCCGCTTGCCTGCTGGATGGTGACAATATCCCACTTGTCGGCCGTGAGCATATCCGTGAAGTTCACACGCCTAGGAAACTTTTTCGCATCGCCTGAAGAGAGGCTTGCCTGCACTCCGTATGGTTTGAAACTCTTGTCATCGGATTTCTCCACGTTGGACCAATGCCTGTCAAATGGGCATCCGCCGATTCCGCACTGCACGATATCCAGCTTGAGGCCGGATTTCCTGGCCAAAGTTGGAGTCTCGCGCATAACGCTTCCGGTAAAAGAATTTCCAATCATCAGCACCTTGAGCGGTCTACCGTCACGCATCCTGCAGTCCTTTGACGCACACGAGGTTTCTGCTGTCGCGCCCTGCAGAAGCAAAAAACCGGTCGCAAGACAGAGAGACGCAATAAATTCATTTCGTTTCATCATTTCATATCCTCCTCAATCATTTATGACACTTGCGGATTATATCACAATCAACAGTTTCAATCTACATTTTCAACGGCTGTCGCCGCAATCGGTTACAATTTTTGATACAATACGCAACATGACAACCAAGAGCGTTCCTTTGCTGATAAACCGCGTCGCCATGATGGCTATGGCCGTCTTTTTATCTTCAACCGCATCTGCTAACGTATGGCTCAAGGGGGTTGCCGAAGGTGACATCTGGAATGATTTAGGATTCACTTTCGAACAGGAGGTGAAAATTGACGAGCGTCAGCTCTATAACGAGGAATCCCTCTTCCTTCTCACATGGAAAACATCTTCATGGCTTAAGCTTGCCGCCGGATGCAGACTTGTATTTGAAAGAAACGACATTGGACGATTTGACCACGAGTTCCGCCCCACATTCGACGCAATATTCTCCTCTCCTGAATTCTGGACGATGAAGCTTGACCTTCGCACACGCTTTGAAATGCGCAAGAAAGAACGCACGAGTCCGTATCTCAGGCAGCGCTCCCGATTGCGTTTGCGGACATCCTGGAGTGTAACGGATTTCAAGATATCTCCGTTCGCGTTTGAAGAGGCGTTCTTCTCCTTCAAACAGAACGACGAAACGCGAAACTGCTTCGACCGGCTCCGTTCAGCCATTGGTGTGTCATTCAAGCCGATTCCTTCTGTTGACGACTTGCAGTGTCTGCTTTTCTATATGGTGCAGCACGGGGTGGACAACCATGCGAGCGAATGGGATCCAACCTCATTCATCGGCGTGGAGATGCGATACAGCTTCTGACCGGTCTGCACAACCGAACACCGCTACATCCCGCACGAAGCCGATTTCAACAAGTTCGAGCAACGTTCAAGAATAGGGTCATCAGGTATTGGCGTTCCTTCAAGGCTGTAGTCAAGA
Source organism: Kiritimatiellia bacterium (assembly GCA_017936245.1). Classification (GTDB taxonomy): domain Bacteria; phylum Verrucomicrobiota; class Kiritimatiellia; order RFP12; family UBA1067; genus UBA1731. The sequence goes on along the minus strand of JAGBFY010000305.1, from coordinate 23,710 downwards.
CCGAGCGACCTCCATTTGTCGGCCCCCATGTCGTGATACGGCAGCACTTCGATCTTTTTTACATTGCCGAGAGTGCTGATAAATTCACCCGTCCTGCGCAGATCGTCTTCGCCATCGGTCAGGCCTGGCACTATCACCCGACGTATCCAGACCTGCTTGCCGATTTCAGAAAGGTACCTTGCGCAATCAAGGACATTTGAATTATCCGAACCTGTCACCTTCCGGTGAAGAGCAGGATCGAACGCCTTGATGTCAAGAAGGACAGTATCAGCCGCATCAAGCAGACGGACAATATGCGCATCATCGCGCCGGAACGGCCCCGCCGCCGTATCAAGGCAGGTATTGACTCCAGCATCGTGAGCTCGCTCGAAGAGCTCGGCGGCAAAATGCGCCTGCAGCATAGGTTCACCGCCGGAGAGGGTAATGCCGCCCTCCTCACCCCAGTAGTCGCGATAGCGCAGAGCCTTTGCCAGCACATCCTCGACGGGCATCTCCATCGCCGCAGGACGCGCCCACGTATCAGGGTTGTGACAGTAGACGCAGCGGAAACCGCAGCCGTGAAGGAACACAATGAACCTCACGCCGGGGCCATCCGCCGCACCGAACGATTCGAACGAATGTATCCTGCCTGTCACAGGCTCTTGTGGCATGTGCGCTTGATGACGTCAAGCTGCTGTTCACGCGTAAGGTCGATAAACTTCACGGCATAGCCGCTCACGCGGATCGTGAAGTTTGCGTATTCCGGCTTCTCCGGATGCTCCATCGCGTCGATGAGCTTCTCCGTTCCGAACACATTGACGTTCAGGTGGTGCGCACCCTTCTTGAAATATCCGTCCATTACAGATACGAGCGTATTGACGCGCGTTTCCGGATCATTGCCGAGTGCGGAAGGATGGATGGTCTGCGTATTGGAGATGCCGTCAAGCGCGTATTCGTACGGAAGCTTCGCGACAGAGTTGAGCGAGGCGAGAAGTCCGCTCTGCTCGGCTCCGTATGCCGGGTTCGCGCCGGGAGAAAGCGGCTCGCCGGCCTTCCTGCCGTCAGGCATGGAACCCGTTGCCTTGCCGTACACGACGTTCGACGTGATCGTGAGAATCGAAGTAGTCGGCATTGCGTTGCGGTAGGTGTGATGGCTCTTCACCTTGCGCATGAACTCCGTAAGCAGCCACTCGCCGATGGCGTCGACGCGTTCGTCGTCGTTTCCGTAGCGGGGAAAGTCGCCTTCCACCTTATAGTCCACGGCAAGACCGGCCTCATCGCGTATCACGCTCACCTTGGCATACTTGATCGCCGAAAGCGAATCGACCGCATGCGAGAAGCCCGCAATGCCCGTCGCGAACGAACGCGCGACATCAGTATCGATGAGCGCCATCTGCGACGCCTCGTAGTTGTAGCGGTCGTGCATGAAGTGGATGATGTTGAGCGTATGCACGTAAAGTCCGGCAAGCCAATCCATCATCTGCTCATACGCATGCAGAACCTCGTTGTAGTCGAGAACCTCCGACATGATCGGACGGAACTCCGGTCCCACCTGAACTCGCGTCACCTCGTCCACACCGCCGTTGATGGCGTAGAGAAGGCACTTCGCAAGGTTCGCGCGCGCACCGAAGAACTGCATCTCCTTGCCGGTCTGCGTTGCGGACACGCAGCAGCAGATTGCATAGTCGTCGCTCCATACGCGGCGCATGATCTCGTCGTTCTCGTACTGCACGCTGCTGGAGTCGATCGACACCCTTGCCGCATAGTCCTTGAACTTCTTCGGAAGACGAGGCGAGTAGAGGACCGTGAGGTTCGGCTCCGGAGACGGCCCCATGGTCTCAAGCGTGTGCAGGATGCGGTAGTCGGTCTTCGTGACCATGCTGCGTCCGTCGCCGCACATTCCGGCGAGGTTGATTGTCGCCCACACGGGGTCGCCGCTGAAAAGCTCGTTGTAGCTCGGAACGCGGGCGAACTTCACCATGCGGAACTTCATCACGAGATGGTCGATAAGCTCCTGCGCCTCTGATTCAGTGAGAATGCCGCGCTTGATGTCGCGCTCGATGTAGATGTCGAGGAACGTGGAGATTCGTCCAATGGACATCGCCGCGCCGTTCTGCGTCTTGATTGCGGCAAGATAGCCGAAATACGTCCACTGCACAGCCTCGCGGGCATTCTCCGCCGGGCTGGAGATGTCGTATCCATAGCTCGCCGCCATCTCCTTCATGGCCTTGAGAGCGCGGATCTGCGCCGACACCTCCTCGCGTCCGCGGATTACGTCCTCCGGCATGGAACCCGCACCGACCATCGGAAGGTCATGTTCCTTGGCGGCGATAAGACGGTCAATGCCGTAAAGCGCAACACGCCGGTAGTCGCCGACGATGCGCCCGCGTCCATAGGAGTCAGGAAGACCGGTGATGATCTTGTTCTTGCGGGCGATTCGCATTTCAGGGGTGTAGGCATCGAAGACACCCTGATTGTGCGTCTTGTGGTATTCGGTGAAGATGCGATGCAGATCGGGGTTCGGCGTGTAGCCATATGTCTTGAGAGCCTCTTCAGCCATTTTTATGCCGCCATACGGCATGAATGCGCGCTTCAGGGGCTTGTCAGTCTGCAGACCGACAACCTTTTCAAGATCCTTGTCGAGGTAGCCGGGAGCATGGGATGTTATCGACGAGACTACATCCGTATCCATATCGAGAACGCCACCCTTGGCGCGTTCCTCCTTCTGGAGAGACTGCAATTTGTTCCAAAGAGCCTCCGTAGCGGGAGTGGCATCGGCCAGAAACTCGGGTCCATCCTCGTAAGGAGTATAGTTCAAACGCACAAAAACAGCGGTATCAATATCCTTCTGCCACTGTCCACCAGTAAATCCTTCCCAAGCGGGAATGTTTGTATCTGCAATATTCATTGGAGATTCCTCCTTTTATTTGAATAATGCCCAGACGAACGACTCTATCGGGCTAACCCGAACGCGGTTCATGTGGTAAGCTCCACTTCAGGCACACGCCTGTCATCGTCAGTTCCGCTAAAGGCCATATATTATACCATGTATGCCGTAATAAAACCGATAACTTTTATCAGTAATTTCTGTTGGTGTCGCCGTGAACATATCATCCTCCTTTACCACATATTTATACCATCTCTCGCATAAGATTATGCACACTTGCAAACGCACCTGAACACTTGGGCGACATGGTGGATTTCAAAAGCGGAATTTTTGTGGAGAGCAAAAGCGGAAAGAATCTTCTCTCACACATCCCACCCCAAAGCAACTTGCAAGGCCTAGGGCATAAGGGTCACCTGACCCTTACCCTGAGGGTCACTTGACCTTTACCATGAGGGTCTCCTGACCCATAGCTGGCGCATCTGCTCTTTCCAGCTCACTTTATCATTCACGTTTCGTTTCCTTTCTCTGCAACCTCAAAACTCCAACTAGATCTTCCTGAGGCACTTGCAAAACCAGGGAGGGGCAGCGTCCTCGTTGCCCGCGATTCGCCGACGCACGAGCAGCGGGGACGTTGCCCACGATTTGCCGCCGCCCCCCTAGTCCTGACGGACGCATTGCATGCGTCCGACCTGTTGCCCAAAATGAGAATTCACTTCGGAACGATTCTCTTGCTTTTGATGAGACGGTGAATCAATGAGAACACGGTTTGGACTGATTCTCAAGATTACGGGGCGGACGAAATCCTATCCCATCCATTTACATTAACCCCACCCGTACAACGCGCAGCTTGCGCATTACTTCTCGAAGAGCTCTTGACTTTTCATCCGTACAACAGACAGCCTGCTCGTTGATTCTTGAAGGGTCTGTCCCCACAAGAATCAACAGAAATCATCCAATTAATCAAATATCCACCCACTCTTTTTAACTTATCCAACCTTCTCAAAGGGTGTGTCCCTTGATTTTCCCACTCTTCTTGAAGGGTATGTCCCCAGATTCTCCATCGTTGTCGGGTTCGCCTCGGATATCAGCTCGCAGAATCGAACAAGCGAACAATACGTTCTGTCGTTTCGCTCGTCTGAGACCTGTCTCGGCGGCTGGACAAGCCTCGCATACTCGGCGGAAGGCACTACGAAGATTCCGCGAACGTCCGTGTCGCTGCTCGCGTTCTGCGTTCCGTATGCCCGGCTTCCGACGATGCCCCTGAACAGCACAATCGGATTGTCCGCAACTTCAAGACTGTCTATAGAGTATGCCATCGTTGTCTCATGTCGTTGCAAGGCACGAAAGGATCAAGCGGCGGTAGACGTTTTCCCGCGAGGCTACGGCCAGTCCCTTTTCTGCTGTCGCTCAGGTTGCCTCTCCATCTTTTGATTTCTCGCCGCTCACGTAATCAAGTGGTGAATCATTGAGGCGCTTGCGAACTTCGCGCCAGTCGGGCATGAAGCGATCCATAAGCGCGATAAACTCTTTGCCGTGTGTGCGGGTCTTGAGGTGGCAAAGCTCGTGCAGGATTATGTAGTTGAGCGCTTCCTTCGGCTTTCGGACAAGCTGGAGATTGAAGATAACGCTCTCCTTTTTGGGGTTGCATTTACCCCAGCTTCGCCTCATATTCATGATGGAGAATCGTTGGACATTCAGTCCAGTCCTCTTCTCCCAGAGCGGCAAGGTGCGGTTTACCGCATCTGAAAGGAGCGAGCGCTCCCACTCCGTCATGTAATCGCGACGTGACTTCTCTGTCGATTCCAGCAGCGCAAGCATGGTCAGCGTATTGCCGGAAATCTTAATTCCACCCCAGCCGTCCTGTTTGACGAGTTCAAGAAAATACTGTTCGCCCCAGAGGTAGTGGGTTTCGCCGGAGGTGTACTTGCGCGGCGGCTGGCGTCGCTGCGCAAGCATTCCGTTGCGTTGCCGCAGAACCCAGCCGAAGTTCTCCCGCACGAAAAACAGCACCTCCTCGTCAGACGCCTCTTTGGGTGCGCTGACGAGAACACTGCCGTCAGGCGGTTCTACATACAGATGCATGTGCTTGATTGCCTTTCGGCGAACCGCAACAGGCACGTCTCCGACTTTCAGTTCCACTTCCCTACGCCTCCTGTGCTTCAAGTATCTTATACACGGCTTCAACCTTGTCGTCATCCTTGAGAACGGCGAAAAGCGCGCTCTTGATCTGGTTCTGCTTGGCGATGTTGTACTTGAAGCCTTGCAGCTTGGAGCCAAGAAACGCCTTGTGCAGGGCAAGTGTCAGCTTCTCGTCCTCGCCAAAGTTGTCGTAGAGCGCCTCCTTGACGGGCGATCCGGCAATGGATGCAGGATAGCGCCCCGATACGGATGGATTCTTGATCTCCTCCGCAAGTTTTTTGTATTCTTCAAGGAGCTTCTTGTATTCGATCACGCCAGCCTTGCGGTCTTCAATGAGTTTCTTGAGGACTACAGACATGCGCTCGAAGAACGCAGGGTTCATGAGCCTCTTGTGGACGAGTTCTTTCGCCGCGTTATTCTCTATCGTCTCGGCGACATTGTCCTGCTCCTCCTTTGACATGAACTCAGACTCGTTGCCATTTGATTTATCATCAATGAAGTCCAAAAGGGAGAAGTTCTCGAGTGTGGTCAAGCGTTCACTCTCGCCGGCGGCAATGTATGTGTCGATGAGATAACGCATATCTGGCTCGTAGGGCTTGAGGTCGAGGAAATCACCACTCGCCTGGCCGATGTCGTTGCGAAGCTCGAGATAGAACTTCACGCGGGCAGCGTAGAAATCCCTGTCGGCTTGCGGCACCTTGGCGCTCTCCATGCGAGGAGCGAACACGGCATACGCGCGTACAAGTGCGCCGACGAGTCGGTAGAGCTTCTCGCGCCTCTGTCCGTATTGCGTCTCCTCCTCGGGCGTGTCCGCGCCCTGGCAGCCGAAATACGCGCGGTACTGCGGCCCCTGTGCGGGAGACTCGACACCCTCGCAGAGTGCGTCAAGTGCGGCGAGGATTGTTTTGAAGCGCTCGCTTGATTCCTTGACGACATTCTTGACGAAGCCATCCACATCCTCCGCATCGTACCCGGCGAACGCCTTGTCGCTTGAGTACATCGCAAGGGAATCCTGTAAATCTCCAAAGAGCTTGCGGTAATCCACTATATAGCCGAAGTCCTTGGTCTCGTCGTCAAGTCTATTTACGCGGCAGATCGCCTGGAAGAGCCCATGATCCTGCATGTGCTTATCAAGGTAAAGATATGTGCAAGGCGGCGCGTCGAATCCAGTCAGAAGCTTGTCCACGACGATGAGAAGCTTCATGTTGGCCGGCTCATCCACGAACTGACGCTTCGCCTCCTTCTCGAAGTTCTCGACCTTCTTGGCTATTGACTTTACATCTTCGCCCGGCTTGACGCCAATCATCTTGCAGTAGGTGCCGTACTAGACCTCCTCATCCGTCCGGTGTTCTGGATCGACCACCGAGGTAGAGATGTCGCTTGGCGCAGGAACATACGAAGAAATGACTGCACACCCCTTGAACTCGTGCTCGTGGAATAGGTTGTAGAACTTGCAGGCGGTGAGGATATCATCCGCGACGAGCATCGCGTTGCCAGAGCCGTTCATGAGGCGTGGCTTCGTGGCGAAGTCGAGAATGATATCCTCGACAATCTTTCCGAGACGCGACTTGGAGGATACGACATTCTGCATCGTAGCCCATTTCTCCTTCAGGCGCGCCTTTGCCCTGTCAGTAAGCCCTGCGGTCTTTGCCTCGAACCAAGCATCAATTTCCTTCTTGGCGGTAACATCCTGCGGGATGTCGCGCGCTTCATAGCGAAGATCGAGAACCACTCCGTCACGCACGGCCTCTGGAAACTTGTAGGTGTGAATATAAGGGCCGAACACCTCCATCGACGTCTTCTTGTCCTTCTTCAAGAGCGGCGTGCCCGTATAGCCGACAAGAATGGCGTCCGGCATGATTGCCTTCATCGCCTGATGCAAAAGACCGGACTGTGTGCGATGGCATTCATCGACGAAAATAGTGAAATTGCCCTTGACCTTGAATCCGGCTGGAAGCGCCACCTTGAGTTCCTCGATGTACTTGGCTACAGCCTCTTCATCGAGCTTGTCCTCGGATTCGTCCGTTTTGCCAGAATGCTTGCCGAATTTGTGGATGAGCGAGCATATGAGATTGCCGCCCGCCGTGTCGTTGATGGCGTCAATCAGATCTTTACCGCTCTTTGTGCGACGAATCTTCTCGTCAACACCGATGAATAGCTTTTCGATCTGTTCGTCGAGTTCTTCGCGGTCCGTGACGATAAGAACGCGTCCGTCGTGATCGCGCTCGATGACGTGCTTGGCGAGAAGCACCATCTCGATAGACTTGCCGGAACCCTGCGAATGCCATACGATTCCACCCTCGTGCTTTGCCGTACGCGCAAGGGTGCGTTTGATGCCGTAATACTGACTGTAGCGGGCAACCTTCTTCTTGCCCCGGTCGAATATCGTGAAGTTGCGTATGAGGCCCAGGAAGCGGCTCGGCGAGAACATCTCATACGCTTGCGAATCGAGCTTCTCCTCGAATTTCGCCGCTTTTGACTCGATTAGCACGTCAACAGGATCGCGTTCATCAGGATGCTGGCCAAATCCATCGTGCCTCCATTCGAGATACTTTTTCGCCGGAGTGCCAATCGTGCCGTATCTCAACCCCTCGCTGTTGTTGCCAGCCGTGAGAAGCTGCATCGTCGTGAAGAACGGCATGATGAACATCTCCTTCGTGTGATTGGCGATGTTCTGGGCGATTCCCTTGACAACCGACACGCTCGCGCGCTTGAGTTCGACAAGGCCGAGCGCAATGCCGTTCACATAGATGACGAGATCGGGTCTCTTGTCATATAGCCCAGCGACCGTCACTTCCTCTGCTATCTGGTAATCATTATTACCGACTTCATCCCAATCGATAAGCATGACCGTCTTTATTGCGCCTTTCTCGTCCTGAACTTTGGCACCGTATTTCAGGATAGAATAGACGGCCTTGTTCGCAGCATAAAGCCCCGATGAGAGGTCCTTCGCTTCCGACTGAAGCTTCACGATCGCCGCGTCCGCAAGACGTTTCGAATATAGCGGCTTCCCTTCACTATCTTTTCGGTTAAGGAGATTCGCCCTGAGAAGTTCGGGAATGATGTTGGAGTTATCCTCATCTGTCTTGTTGCCGAGGAACTCATAACCGAGATCTTGCTCGAACATCTCGATGAGCCGGGCCTGCGTTGCAAGTTCCGGTGCGCCAATTGGGGTTGTAGTGTCTTTCATAGTTCTTTTCCTTGATTCTTCGCCGCACACGGCGAAGCGCAGTACTGCGCTTTGTTGTTTGCGTTCTTGGGCTGCTTCTTGGCGCTTGCGCTGTTCTGCGACTCGTTCTGCGCCTTGGTGCAGGCGCTGTTCTGCGACTGGCCGTTTGCGCTGTTCTGCACTTGGTTCTGCGCCTGGCCGCTTGCGGCCAGGCCTTTCGCGCAAAGGTGCTTCACCATGTCGTCGATGCCGCGCATTGTCGCGCCCTTGTAGTCAATTTCAGCTGCGCCTTCGCCAGCAAGGAACTGCGCGATGCGGTTTAATACAAGCGATGATTCGCGCGTAGGCGGCTTCTCACCTGGGATGTATGGCCAGTTGATCGGCGCAAGTATCAGCAAATTACCCGCCGCGCATTTGTCGAAGAGTTTCCCTCCCGGCTTGTATATCGGTGAGAAGCCCTTGTTCTGGAGGGTGATGATACGATAACCAGCCTCAAATGCCCGCCGCGCGATTTCACGCTCACCGTGGCTGATGCAGGGTGATATAAGCACCGCACCACGCTTCGCGGCCTCAAGTGCGGCAGTTGCCTTTGCCTCAAATTCAGGCGTGATCTTCTCAACAAGTGGCCTGCACTGCGCATCGCGCAGTATTCGCCAAGTACTGCGCCTTGGCGCTTGCAGCTCGATTCTGCGCTTCGCCGCTTGCGGCGAAGTATCTAGCCTCTCGCGGCGGCAGGCGAAAGACGAGCGCGAGCACTGAACCTGGAATATCACCGGCGCTGCAAGGAGAAAATGATTACCGATGGCGCTAAAATGCATGCCCTTCGCCTCAACATCGCGCAACACCTTGAACAGATCGGGATGCTCGCGCTTTACCCCAAGCCGCCGCGGGTTGTCGCGCAGGTAGGCAATCATCTTTTCAAGCTGCCCGCGCCTGAGAAGCACCAGATCCACATAGCCTTGCGCCCAGAACTTCGCCCCGTTCTGCGCCTTGGCGCTTGCGGCCAGGTCTTGCGCGGCCAAATATCTCGAAGTGCTTTTCGCCTTTAGGCTGCCCACTATCGCCCCCAGAGGCTTCTGTTGCTGACGCTCAACGAAGATTATGAAATGCAGATGATCCGGCATCAGCTGCACGGCAATCAACGACACGCCGGGCCACTGCATAGGAATCTCGGCAAGGCAATCTTGCACAATGCAACCCGCCGCGCTCAGCTCAACCGACCACTCACCACCAATCTTCACGAGCCGCCCCAAGAGAGGCCTGCGACCCTCAATGGTGATGGTAATCATGTATATGCCGCGCCCGGCATAATCCCAGCCGTTCAGCCGCCGCCCCATGCGGTGCGTGACCTCTTGCTTGAATGCGTTTTTCTGCTCACCGGTCATGGCTTACATCAATCCTTCCTGTGCGACAAAAAATGATCAACAACGAAGAAGAAATGCTCCGTCTTGCCAATTCGGCGAAATCCAAGATGTGCGTAATATCTACAAAGCTTCGCTTGACTCGCCTTGAAGTCACCCCTAAACTCGCGATTATAAGGTTTATCACCGAACCGACTCTCATGTTGTAGGGGGAACGTTTTCAAATAAGCCACATCGTCAGAATTCGCAAAATTCTCAAGATAGATCCGAGTAGCAATCCCCGAGATGCCGTTGCCCTTGAAATTCTCATTCACCTCGATCCGTTCAAGGAAATGAAAATCCCTGGCGAAATATTCCTCCAGTCCATAATACTGGTGCCAAAACGCCTTTCGAAGATTGCCTTTCTTGGTAAATAATACATCATAACACTCTGATGCCTCCATTGAAAAATCGTCAAACGCCATCCATAATGCTAATTTGCGCCGAGACATCTCCCCGTAACTTAGCTTAGATGCTTGCATACTGCCGACAATCTGCCCCGGGCCATCCTCCTCATCCAAAAGGATATCAAATGAATACCGAATCCACGGGTCGTCTTCTTGCGACAAAAGGCCAAAGCTGTTTCTTCCCAACACTAGTTTGATGTCATTATCATTTATCATCACCCGCTCCTTTCGTTTCATCCCTTTGATCTGGCGATTGCGAGACCACAGAGGCATCATTTTTCTTTGCCTTGAAGCCTTTAATCATCTGTTCCATCTTCTCATTGTATTTATCATAATCTTCTGTCAAGACATGCGGCTTATAATGTCCAGTTGCAAAGTGTCGAAACTCTCGACAGAACTCTTCGAATTTCTTCGTCAAATCTGTAAGCGTTCGTTCCTCGCGATGAATAAGATGCTCATAGATCGAATAGTCCAACACATATTCAGATTCATACTTCTCGCCCCACTCCGATTCATATCGTACGATACAACGATACATCATTGACGGGCATTCTTTCTTAATGTTATCCCAACTCCCAATATCACACGCATACTCTTTCTGCGGCACCAGTACAGCAAGCTTACTATCCAGAAATCCGATTGGTTTCTGGTAACGCGGAAATACGATATGTACCTTCGGATCTGTCTCAACTGTGATATTTCTTGCCGTCGTCAACCCCATATTGACTATGCGCACACCATAGAACGGGATACTATGTGTTGTTTCTATAACGACATACGGACTTGACCTGTTCGCCTCAAGCTTACGCATTAACTTAATGTTTCTCGCGGCTATGTAGCACGAGATAATGCCACATGCAACAAGTGCAAAAGTCAACAAAACCATACAACTTCCTTGATGCGCGTCAAGGACAGTCACCACATGTGCTAGCTCATGTAGGATATTATGTAACATAAATCATACCTTCTTACTTGTATTACGTAACTTCACTTTGCTGCTTATTCAAGGCCTCGACGCCTTGTCATCTTCTTTCTTATCTTCATCCGCTCGTTCGCTCGTCCATAATGGGATATTCGACCAGGTAAGTTGCGCTCCCTGCCTTTGCATGATTGGGTGCAAAGACATGATCGTATTCCCAGAAAGCGAAGATAGCCTAGTGGCTATTGCAATATAGTCTTCCACTCTCCTTGGCTCCTGAGCAATTGACAAAAGTCTACGACCAGCATCTGTAAGAATATAACAATCTGCCGAAAAATCCTTCTTGTGTGCGCACAGCATCAAGCCTGCATTGTGTAGAGGGATACATGTACCCTTATGTTTCTCATCAATATCATATGCTAACCTAAACGTAGTTCGTGACTGTTGCGCGAATATTAATTCAGCACTTTGCAACATTAAAGCTTCCGCATAACTTATATATTGAGGATGCCCTTGTGAATCAACAGGGACAATACCATCGACCTCTCCTTTAACCATCTTCACAAACAACAATGCTTCCTCTTTTGAGAGCCTCCTGGCCACATCAAGAGTCCGAGGCGATATACTATGAGGCTTCTTGGCTTCCTCTACAAGAATCCTCGCCCACCACTGGCGAAGTTCATCTTCGTCAATCATCTCCGCCTCTCGACGCCAATGGTTGAAAAAGGTTTGGGAAATCGGATCATCAGAAATTTGGTCGGATGGAACTTCGGAAATCTGTCGTACCGCTTCGCGAATCGCCGCTTCAAGCCGTTTCGCATCAGCCTGATGGTTAAGCCCGTGAATCGTTTCATAAACATTTGGCAATGGTCTCTGATCAGGAACAGACAAAAGCATTCCCTTCTGATAGATAAGTTCACCTTCGGCAATCTGCTGGCAATCGTGCTGCGTCTGTGCTTGAAGCAATGCTATAGCCCGTTCTCGATTGGCAATCCATGGGCCAACAAACGCATTCAGAAGTTTACCGACCCCCTTGTGTAAAGTTGAAATCGTATCAGCTGTAGCTTGTACAGCCGGTGTAAGGTCCGCCTTCACGTCAACGTTGAGTTTTGCTTTTACTGGTAGTATTTCCATCCTCATTCTCCTTTCATCCTCACTTTGCCAGTGAGCAAGTCGCGCATCATGCCTTCCTTGATGCGCATGTATTTCTCGCGCTTCTCCTCAAGCGCGGCGATGGCGGCATCCTGCTCGCTGAGAAGGTCGGCTATTGCCTGCTGCTCGATTACATCAGGCATTGTCAATATGCTGCTTTCAAAGTTTGCTCGTGACAGAGAAGAAACTTTGCTACCAGTAATAAGCGGTAGCAATTGTTTGCGGTAAGAATCTGAATTCAGATAATACCCCAAGAATCTTGGGGCGAACATATCCGCGCGTGGACGACAGGCCATCGTATGAAGGCCTGAGACCGCCTTACCATCACCGAGACCGCGAACCTCTACGGCCTTACCGACCATTTCATCCTCTGCCGTATCGGCAAACACGATATCGCCATTTTGCAGGAAGTCTTTATTTGGCTTTATTCCGTCCTTGAGACGTGGAATGTAATCGGATGAAAAATCCACAACCGCCCCAAAGCGAATCAGCACATCACCGTAATGGATGTCGTAGGCATTTGTCGAATACCCACATAGGCACTCTCTTGCGTAAGTGTTATTTCCAAGCGAAATAAATGCGGCTTTAAATGCAACTTCTCGCCACGCCCCCTTGAATCCCGGCAGGCGTTTTTTGCCGGAGAGGAGGTCGTGCGCTACGCCTTTGGCAATGAGGCGCTTCTTCTCGATCTGCTCGTCAAGGCTTTCGATTAGTTTGTCGACCTCGCCGAGTGCCTCCGCTATACGTTGCTGTTCGGGGAGAGGAGGACAAACAATGATTTGTGCTTTAAGATTGGCGTTGTACAGTCGGCTAATGATTCCGCCATCTTCCGATTGCCATTTCATAAGCGTATAGCACAATGCAAGGTACTCGTTTGTGACGACAGCTTCGTCATTGTCAATCCAAACAATGTTTGAGTCTTGAAAATATGCATCTTCTCCATTGTACACTACAACTCGGCCAATTGTTCCTGCGGCCGAAATCAAACAATCTCCCTTGCGTGGAAATGGATACTTCGACCTTAGCGACTCGAATAGTGATCTTGTAATATATGCATCTGGAGTTTTGCCGAAAGTTCCTATCTTGTAGAAAGGAATATCCCCTTGTTCTGATGTCTGGTGCTTCAAGACTCGTTTGCACATGAGTGGTTCGCCTATCTCCCCCAGCCGCTTCACCTCCCAATCCTGCGGGATGGGGCCGAGGGGCGAATCTTTGAACTTTGCCGATTTCACTTGACCACCTCCCAATGTCCGCCAAAATCAGGTCCTATGCGTTCAATCAAGCCTAGTTTCTGAAGGGCCGCAAGAATTTTCTGGACGCCGCGCATTGAGATGCCAATCTTTGCCGCCATAGACTCAGCCGTCTCTGTTGAATTGGCGTGAATAAGCTTCATTACCTCAACCATATTGGCTCTTGCGTCAGAACGAATCCCTGTTGGCAAAGCGTTCGCTATCCACCGTTCAATTTTCTGCGTACTTTCGGCAACGGTCTGCGAACTTTCGTCGGCTGTCTGCGCACTTTCCGCCGTTTTTTGCGAACTTTCAGTGCCTCTCTGCGAACTTTTGACCTCTGATGCAAACTTAGTCCATGAAACGGTGACACGGAACGAACCAATTTGCGTAGTATCAAACAAAGGCTCTCCGTTTCCGTTTTCAACAAGCTCTGCCCTCACGCGTCCTATACCACGACCAAAGCGGTTCACGTATCCAAGCGTCCGCATTGCATCGGCGATTATCGGGTTCCGATAATCGTTTTCGTCGGGGAAGTTGTCACGATTGACACGTCCATACAGCCCTCCCGAGTTGAGGATCTCCAACCGGTCGGCGAACTGATAGAACATAGTAGGACCGGTACTGCGGTAGTCGCGGTGCATGATGGCGTTCATCATCAGTTCACGGATCGACCATTTCGGATAATCATAGACGGTTTTCTCGCGGAGAACGGTCACCGGCACGGGACGATTGGTTGCGATGGCCGTCTTGATGAATGTGTCAACCTCCGGCAAAACGGTCATAAGGCATCCTTTGAACATCTGCTGGTTCACGATGTCGGTAGCCCTTGTCATCCCTGCAAATCTGACGAACTGGATGTAATCGCCAGGCAGAAAACGCAGAAGGTTCTTGCCGAAAAGAATCACCCCCGCATTGGTAGGGCAGTTGTAATCCGTTGAATAAAAGCACAGCGCTTCAAGTTGACGCTCGATGGATCGCGTTTCCGAGGCAAGCACTCCCTCGTCGAACGCTTTTGGCAGAAACCCGTATCGGAACAGGTCGAGATCTAGGTCTTCAAGCTTTGCATGCTGGCATGGCATGGAGTCGAACGTAGGGAATCTGGCACGTCTGCGCTCGATGAGTAAATCCTCCTCTTCTTGCGTCGCTATCGCTTTTCTTGCGCCAACTCTGATCCACGTGCGCCCACGATACCTGACAGGCGGCAATATGGCGGGGACAACTTCAACGACGATGACATCGCCCAAATCAAAATGAAATATCTCTACATTCATTGTCGGAATGGGCAGAACATTCCCGTCAGAACGAATCGCAGCCAGATTCTTCACCATGGCGTCGGTTGCCACTAAACCGCTCAAGCTTCCATCATCATGTACTCCGACAAGAAGATATCCGTTCTGCCGACTGTCAGGCATGTCATTCGCGAATGCACAAACGGCCTCACAGAACTTGTCGGTATCTGCCGTCGATATCGTACGCTCCACGCGAGATGACTCGACATCACGCAGAAGATTCTCCAGCTCTTCTTTCGTCATCACGATTGCCTCCTTATGCCGTATAGCCGATTCTTGCAAGAATGCTGGAAACGCTCTTTTCCGCAGCAGATGTAGCCGCCTCGATCTCCGGCAGCGAGCTGCCGTAACGCTCGGCGAGGGTCGAGACGCGCTCCGTGAGCGCAACTGAAATCGAACGAAACAGTTCGTCTATTCCGCTATGGACTGTAGCAATCCATTTGTCGGCAACGACGAGTTCCTTGATTTCGTCGATTGAGAGCGTTGGATATTTCGCCTTTTCCAGGGTCTCAAGCTTCTTCTGTGCGGCCTTGAGAGCCTTGGATGCTGCTTTACGCTTTTCCTCCGCGCAAGCGCGGAGACGCACCGGATCTTCGCCGCAAGCTGCGAAGCGCAGAACTTCTTCTTCACTTCCCTGTGAATCTTCGTCCTGCGCCTCTCCGCTTGCGGCTAGGTCTTCCAGTTCTGCCTTTGCCGCTTCGAGCGCGGCCTCGGCCTTTGCAACAGCCTCTGACTCTGCCTTGAAAAACCTCGCGTCAACGAGTTTTCTGGGGATGAGAAGGCCATCCCAGCCAGTCTCGACCTTCTTGATTTGCTTCGTCTTCTTGTTCTCGGTCTCTTTGTAGAACGTCTCGATTTCGCGCCCGGCTTCCCATCCGTTCGCAACGACAAGGTGCAAATCGTCGTTCATCGTGTCAGTCCAGTACTTTAGCAGCACTTCATAGACATCATACGGATCAAAGAGCTTGAGGCTGGAGAAGCGCTCCATCAGCACATGCGCCGGCTCGGCGATGAAGTGCTTGGCGTCCGTATAGGCGTCGATGTCGGAGAACACTGGCGTTTCCTCGCGCGCCCAGGCCTTAAACGCCTTGTCGACCCTATCGGAGTACATCGCGAAAGCGGCTTCCGCATGAATGGTCTCACGAACCTGCGGCGGTTCCACGACGAGCACTTCGTAACCCTTGCGAAGTGGCTTGAAAAGAGCCTGCCGCATGTTTGGGAGCGAATCCCAGTAAATGGACAACGCTTCGATGTCCGCAGACGGGATGCCACCTTTGAGGTGAGCTTCGACATCCTGCACATCCTCGCGCACACCTGAATCAATGTAACGGGACATGCTGAGATTGTAGCCGTTCTTCTCCTTGATTTCGTTCCACTTCACGAATCGCGAGTAATGCGTCTCCTCGCGGCGGCTGCGGTAGGTCGCGACGATTTTCGCGACATCGCGCTCGCGCAAACGATTCTTGTTGCCATCCTTTATGAAGTCGCGCGCGGCGTCGATCATAAAAACGCCCTCGCGCTCCTCGGCTCCTGATTTTGCCAACACCATAACGCAGGCGGCGATGCCGGTTCCGAAAAAGATGTTGGGCGGGAATGCGATGACGCCCTCCACTATACCCTTGTCGATGAGCGTCTTGCGAATCGTCTCCTCGGCGTTGCCGCGCGAAAGGACACCAAGCGGAAGAATGATTGCCGCACGGCCCTCTCGTTTCAGCGACTTCAGGACGTGCATTACCCATGCATAGTCGCCGTTCTTCTCTGGCGGCATCGCCCCATACCCTTCGGTCCGCCCGAAGTCCTTGTATCCGGACTTCCAGTTTTTGAGCGAGAACGGAGGATTGAGAACGGCGAAGTCGAACTTGTCGAGAACCTCTTCGCCATCCTCAATGTGCGTAAACTGCGGACTGGAGAACGTGTTGCCTACCTTTATCTCCGCAGTAGGGAGATTGTGGAGCACCATATTCATCTTGGCAAGGCCGGCAGTTGTCTGGTTCTCTTCCTGTCCATATATGGCGACCTGGCATGGCGCCTCGTTTGCCGAGCGGATGAGGAGCGATCCTGAACCGCAGGCTGCATCGTAGATCGACCATCCTTCCTCGCGCTCCGTTATCTCGCTTATCCCCAGAATGCCGGCTATGACTCGCGATGCTTCTGCAGGCGTGTAGAACTGCCCCTTGGATTTGCCGCTATCGACGGCGAAATGGCGCATAAGATTTTCATAGACGTCGCCAAGGATGTCGTCGCCAGAGGCCTTGTTCCGGCTGAAGTCGAACTCGCTGCGGCAGAAGATGTTGATGAGCCTTGTAAGCTTGTCGACCATTTCGTCGCCCTTGCCGATCTTTGTCTCGTCGTTGAAGTGGACATCCTTGAACATGCCCGCGAGCATCTGGTTGTTCTCCGCGAGGTTGGCGAGAGCAATGTCGATTTTCTCGCCGATGTCGGGCTTGTTTCTGAGTTGTTTGAAGTCCTCAAAGGAGCACCCCTCGGGAATCGTGACTGGTGCGTATTTAACCCCCGCGTAGCGGTCGGAGATATATTTCACAAACACAAGCGTCAGCACGTAGTCTTTGTACTGGCTGGGGTCCATGCCGCCGCGAAGCTCGTCGCAAAGGCTGTACAGTGAGTTGTCCAAATCGTTCTTTCTGATTGCCACGGTTTTATTCCCTTCATTTGTTGGGCTTGATTGCGCCCATAGATTCCAACTGGCCAATGGCCGATCTGAATGTTGTCTTTGTTATTCGCAATTCTCCTGTGCCGCCTGATTCCCGCAGCTCTGCGAGGGGTGGATAGCCACGCTCGGGGTGGCGCAACTCTTCGAGGATGCTTGATGTGTCACCCATGTCGCCAGCCTTGTGCGGCACCGGACCGCACATTATGGCAGAGTAGCGCATACTGTAGCACAGCGACGCGCAATCGAATTGTTGCATTTCGTCGTAGTCCACGAATTTGACGCGTTTCTTATCGTAGCCGCATTCGTAGGCTACAGCCTGTAGGTGATGCTTTTTGGCGTCGCAACGCCCCAGGACAAGTATGTCGCCGTAGGCATTGTCGGTTTCACCGAGATCGATTTCCTCATCCTCGTCAATTAAACCCTGAAGTCCAAGCAAATATAGCAATTCGTGAAGAGTCCCGTTCTCGTTGGCGTCTTCGAGGCGGTCTTTCACGCGGTCGAATATCTCGACCATTCTATCAGGGCTGACAGCCACGTTCAGCCCTCCTGCCCGTTTTTGACGAGAACATCCGCCGCCGCGTTCTCAAACACGGAAGCGAGAGATGCCTTCGCCGCTGCAAGTTGGTCTCGCAGCGAGACGATATTGAGCGCGTTTTCGCGGCAGACACGGCCGATTTCCCGCTGACGCTCGATTGGAAGATTAGGCACGGGGAGTGATTCAAGATCACGATAACTGAGAATGCGAATCGCCGATCCAGATGAGTGCTTGTCGAGGTAACGCTGTGCATATTCGTTGTCAAGGCAGGCCTTAAGGTAATAGGGGTCGGCCTCATCCTCGTTGACGCTGACGATCAGCACATTTTCGCAAGGGACGAGTCGCTTGCCTTCGGGGATTTCCGCGACAGCAACCTTGAATCCTGCTCCACTAGCGTTCACACGTGATATGATAAGGTCGTTTTGTTTGACACAGGACGAAATCATTTGCTCCGGGATGTTGCCCAAATACATGAGGTCTCCCCCGATAACGCCCTCGGAAATGTCTTTGACGGAAAGGTAGAGCCAATCCGTTTCAGATTTTGTAAAGATGCGGTCTAGCTCGTCTCTGGTGAGCAGAACGCCTCGTCTCGCATCGGTTACAAAATTGCCGAATGGGATGCCATCCTTGATGGCGACCGGGTCGGCGAAGTACTGCTTGACAGCCAAAGAGCATTCGTTTTTGAGGAGGACATCCCTCGATACTGTTGCGCAATAGCGATCTAAGCCCTTGGTATCCGCAGTGGCTTCCACTCCAAGACACGCGGCTATGATATCAATGTGCTGCTTCCCTAGAACCTTTTTGCGGCGACTGACGTAGCAGAGTTCATCTGCGCGAATCATCTTGACAACATCGTTGCCGTGGCTGAACACAACAAGGTATGTCGGAATGTTGGTGGACATCATGAGATTTGAAGGCAGCTCGATAACCGCTTCAATCAGACCGTGTTGGATGAAATACCGTCTGTATGCCTCGTTACGGTTGTCGAACATGGCAGACGGTGACAGAACAACCGCTGCGCGACCGTCCCTTTTTATCGCGGCAACAGCGCGAGCGGCAAAGAGCCAATCACCCTGCATCCCCGTGCGAAGTTCTGGAAAATCGGGAAATGTAGCATGGAAGAAACGACGGACATTGGGCTCCTGTGGCATTCCGCGAACGGCGAGTGGTGCATCGCAAAGAACCTTATCGTATCCAATACCGTCAAAGGTTTCGGCAAAAGCATCCTCACCATGAATCTTTATTTTTGCATCAAGACACCATGCGCAAATCTCGGCTATTGCAGCCATATCTTTTGCACGCTCGATGCCACAAAAATCATTCTCCTCGTTATCGGAGAATGCCTTGTAATAAGCGCGCCGAAGGAAATCTCCTGCAGCACAGCCAATGTCACATACTGAATCGCCTTTCTTAATCGCCAAAGTCTTAAGCAGAAGGTCGATAATCGGAATAGAGGACGAGAAACCATTTTTCCGTCCGCCCTCTATAAAGCCTCGATTAAGGTTCAGGAAGATAGAATCGGAGAGATCTGCCTGTGCATATGTGGTGAGGAGTGGCTGATAGCGATCCCAATGATCGGCAATACGATCCGTCACAAGAGCGAATACTGATTCGGAGACTTCGTTCTTCTTTAGGATGTCGATAAGGTCGGTAGTTTCGCGCGCATCTTGCGCCAGATACATTGCAAAGGCACCACAAATTGCAGAGAAGCATGGAGACGATGTGTAGTTCCTCTCCATGTCTGCCAACTTCCATGCAAGACGTTCAACTTCTGTATTACGGTTTTCCACTGATTTCTCCTATTGAGGTCTGATGGCGCGTATTATACCATAAAACATCTTACCGCGCAAGTGGGTAAATGCTTACCATGTGAAACAATTTTTTAAACCATTTTGATGTCCCTCGCTCACATATACTCGCTCCGCTACCAATTTGAGCGAAGAGTTAAACAAAACGCCAATTCCCAAAACTGTATTGTTGTATAATTAACGCTGCGAGTTCTAAAGCAAAAATATCGGGATCGGCGAGAATGCACCGAAGAAGCTCCGCTTCGGAGGGGGATGCACCCGCGCCGCAGGCGTCGGGTCGCCCGACGAGCGTAGCGAGGAGCCTTGCAAAGCAAGGTCGCAAGAGGATGCGCCGCGAGTGAAACGAGCGCCCGTAGGGACCGCAAGGTGCTGCGCGAGATTTCCGTCGCCAGCCGAGCAGTATCAGGAACCGCTCGGCCTTCGGCTACCCTCAAAAGCTGACGCTTTTTCGGCGGATATTCTTGACCTGAATGAACTTCTGGTGAAGCGTCCGGCCGCCACGTACTTCGTGCGCGTCGAGGGTGACTCGATGGTTGGCGCGGGGATAAGCGAAATATCCCCCAAACGAAGTGAGCATTGCGAAGCAATGTCGCTAGAGGGGTGCGATTTTCTGGGGCGTACGGTCGTTTTCCCTGCGCCCACGGACGCGACGAACGAGATGCTCCGCGCCATCCGCGAGGAGGTGGACGCGCTCTACGTTCCGGGGACGCGCTACCGCAAGACGGGCATCGTGTTCTTCGGCCTCGAAAAGCCCGGCACGGCGCACCAGACCGATCTCTTCGACGACACCCCGCCAGCCGAGAAGTCGCGCCTGTACGCCGCCGTGGCCATTCCAGTGCGTCCCGGTGATGGCCTTGGCCACGGCCGAGAGGGACGAGTATATTTCGCCGTTGTATTCGTACCGCCCGTCGTCCCTGACGGTCGTCTCGTACCGTTCGCCTTTCCAGAACCGGACAAACCTCGCCCCCGATCCAACCTTGCGTCCGTCCGGGAACATCCGCTTGTCGTCGGCGGCCTCGTCAAGCCACTCTGTTGCCTCCTTCGAGAGGGACTGGCCGTAGTGCCGCTCCTGCAGCCGGTAGGCTATGGTGGCCCGCAGGACACTGCTCAGGGCGCACTTGGGCATGTCGGCGACAATGTCCGCATAGCGCCGCTTCAGGGCACGGGCATCAAGCGAATCGAGCGCTTCGATTTCCGCTTTCAGGGTCTCTGGCAGTTCTTCCATCGTTGAATAGTTCCTATTTGATGCATGTGGGGCATATATAGCCATAGTAACGCGAATATATCAACCCCAAAGATATGGAAAAACAATGTAATAAGAGCCAAAGACCCTTCATCCGCATGGAGCAAAATGGTAAAGAACTGGTTTGGAGTCTTTGCCGAATTTGCACAAAAAGAAGCAAACAAGCACCATAAACGGTGCGAAACCGTGAACGATGTCACCCCCGAAATCGCGAGTGCATGGTTCAACCACATAAAAACGACATACACATGGGAAACTGTGCTGAAAATGAAGCACTTGATAAGCGGCACTTTCACACGTCTGCAAGCGAACGGGTTGGCGCGAATCAATCCATTGAAGAAAATACAATTGCGGGGCGGTGGAAACGGCGAAAACAAGAAGGCTTCCCGCAAGGTATTGAACGCGGAAGAAACAGAACGAATGTTTGAATACGCCCGAGACACAAAAATATATCCCCTTGTAGTTGCCGCCGCCTGTACCGGCATGCGCATAGGGGACGTCTGCAATCTCAAATGGAGCGATGTTGATTTGTCGGGCGGTCTTATAGATTGCGTGACGGCAAAGGCGGGCGTCCGCGTCACCATTCCGATTTTCGGGAGGTTGCGCGATGTGCTGAATGAATATGCGCCCGTGCCGGGAGACGGTAGCGCGCCGTCTCCATATGTATTCCCGGATGCACAAGCGCACTACGCCCGAAACAAGCACTACATAATTCAGGCAGTCAAGCCCCTTTTTGCACGGGCGGTTTTCGGAAACACCGAGCCTGAAACAGAAATCAGCGAAACAGGGGAAGTACAACGCGAACTTTCTGAAGTTATCGCCAATTCAGGGTTCACCGAACGCGAGCAAAGCCGCCTGATGGATGTTTACGCCCGTTTCAAAGCGGGACAGCGTCCCATAGACATTGCCGCCCAACTAAACGTTGCTCGCTCCCAAATTTCGATGGACTTGCGAGATATAGAAAAACTTACAGGACAGACATTGCGCCCGATGGCAAAAATATCGAAGCAGAGGGCTGACCGCATAGACCTTATCGAGCAAAACCGACAGAAACGCGGAATAGGCAAGGTTGCCGCAAGCATCTACGGTTGGCATTCATTCAGGCACACATTCGTTGTGTTTGCCCTGAAAGCGGGTGTCCCGGTTGAAGATGTCCGGCGAATTGTAGGACATGGAGAAGCGGAAACCACATTGGAAAACTATTACAACCCGGAGAAGAAACACGCCGCAGAACGGATGCGCAGACATATGTCAGGAACAGTATTGGACGGAGACGGGACAAGCCACAACAGACAAATCCCCGTGTCGATACCAACCGTCACCGCCCCCGCTCCCACAATAGACAATCTCATTTCAAACCTAACGGACGAGCAACGAAAAGAACTCGCCCGAAAACTGCTTGGATTATGATACAATGTCCGGCGTGCGAGTGAAAGCGAAAAAGAAAGGATTGAACCATGCCACAACTATCTGACTTCTACGGACTCATTATCTGGATATACTGGGATGAGGACAAGAGCAAGCACAAAGAGCCGCACATACACGCGGAATATGCGGGCAAATGGGCGGTTATTTCCATACCCGAAGGAAACGTATTGGAGGCCGATGCCGACTTCCCCGCAAAGAAAGTTCGCATGGTGCAAACGTGGATAGACATTCACGCCGAAGAACTCATGGCCGCATGGGCATTAGCGGTGCGCCACCTTCACCCGACAAAGATTCGCGGACTTGACAAGTAGGAGACGACCATGCAGACGTTTCAGCATACCATATCGGCACGGGCTGGCGATGGATTCAACGTACACGTGACTTTTGCAGACGGCACGGGCGGCGTTTTCGACCTTGCCCCCTACATGGGTTATCCTTGTTATGAGCCGTTGCGCGACCGTGCGTTTTTCGAGAAGGTACAGGCGGCACACGGTACGCTTGCATGGCCGGGCGAGATAGACATATCCCCCGAAGCCGTATGGGCGGACGCAATGCGAACATGACACATTCAAACGTTCCTCCGAAAATGACATAATGTCCGCAATGCGAGTGAAAGCGCATGAAGATTAATGACAATTTGCCCTTCCCGTGGGTGCGGTTCAATCCCCGCGTCTTTCACCCCACGGGCGGGGCATTTCGTTTATAAGGATTGAACCATGGAAGAAATTGAACGAATTGAGGGCGACAATGCTTCCGCCTAAGTGCTGAAGAAAAAGCACAAAACACGGGCTTGTCGGCATCCTTCTCCGCCGACGCGACGCGTACGTCACCGTCGTAGATGTCGATCTTCACGTCTTCGTCCGTCTCCGGACCGGCGACCTTGAAGTCGAAGCGCACCTCGCCGTTGTCGATGTCGGTCGTGCACTTGTACGACTCGATGTAGGACTCGGGGACCGTCTCCATCCACACGGTCTGCCAGATGCCGGAAACGCGGGTGTAGAAGCATCCTTTGGGCTTGAAGCTCTGCTTGCCGCGCGAGTTGACGAAGTCTTCGGTCGGATCCCATACGCACACGGTCAGCGTGTTGTCGCCGCTTTTGACGTAATCCGTGATGTCCAGCGTAAAGGGATTCTGCCCGCCTTCATGGGGAACGTCGGTGACTTCCGCATGTCCGACGAACACCATCGTCCGGAAATCTACGCCTCCAAAATGGAGCAGGATGCGCTCCCCGCGCTTCGGGTTGCAGTTTATCGTGCGTGTGTACCAGAGAAACTCGTCGGGGTTCAGAAGCCGGCCGACGCCGGAAAGAGCGCTCTCGACCGCAAACGGGACCAGAATCTTGCCGTCCCATTTTTGGGGATTCCCGGAGTGTTTGTGACGCTCGTTACGGCATAATCCCATTCGCCGTTGAGGTTCGTCCTGCCCTTTCACTCCATCTGCGGACGCGGATAG
>JAGBFY010000304.1 GCA_017936245.1 Kiritimatiellia bacterium | reverse complement strand
GGTTTTGCCAACCTCTATTTCCGTGGAGCCGAGGAAGCGTCCAATGCCGTGATCAAGATGAACGACAAGCTCGCCCGGTTCGATATCCATCGCCTCGCCAAGGCGCTCCCCGGAACTGGCGGCAGCCTGTCCGCGACGTCCTCCGACGATCTGCCTGCGTCTTGCACCAGGAACGCGATCCGTACGCGCAGCAACCACCAGTCCTTCCAAAGCGAAACCGCCAGAAATGGCATCATCCTCGACGACCAGCGAACCGCGCCGCTTTTCCGCCGACAGATACTTCTTGAGTCCTTCACGCACCTTCTCGACAAGCATAGGGTCGGTAAGGCGCTGCTCCGCAAAGCCCGGCAGAGGCGCCACAGCAAAAGGAGCGGCAGGAACTCCACGAGGTGCAGGATCACCGGTGAACACGACCCTGAATGAATCAAGAAGCATGTGCGAAAGATCGTTCGCAAAGTCGTTGTGTTCAACTGCAAGCACCTGCGTGTGAGGCGGCAGGAGTTCAAAGAGAGGCTTGCGGTCTTTCTCTTTCGCCGCAGTATCCACGGATACCGGCTCGAGCCTTGCAATCTCGATTTTCTTCACGGATATCTGCGTACCGGGATCGAACACGCGGAGACTCTCAAGTTCATCGCCAAAGAACTCCGCACGAATGGGGCGTTCGTCGCCTGGACTCCATACGTCAAGCACTCCGCCGCGAACCGAAAACTCTCCCGGTGACGACACTTCCACGGTGCGCTCGTATCCGGCGGCAAGAAGCTTTTCCTGAAGAGCGGAAAAACCTATTTCTTCAGTGGCACCGTGTCCGGGAAGCGCAAGGGAAATCGATGCGTCCTCCACCTTTTCGGATGACGCAACCCCTTCCGAAAGCGCAACAACAGGAGCTACAACAACAAGAGGATACGGGCGTATCGAATAAGCGCCCAACGCAGCGGAAACCTTCAGGCGGGCGGCAACCGAACTGCGGTCATCCTCAATTTCAGGGGGGAATTCAAGAACGCGTATTCCCGCCTCGTCGGATATCGATTCAAGATCAGAAAACAGCGTGTCGGCCTCGGGGAGTCCCGACACGATCGCCAGAACGACTCCGCCGCTATTAACGGCGAGCGACGCGGCGGCAAATGCGTCTGCGCCGCCGACAAGCGACTGATACGCAACAGCGGGCGCCCCGTCAGGGACACCCGCGTTGAATGCATTCCGGAATATGTCGAATCTCTTCGACATCCTTTTTGTCAGTCCAGTTTTCAGGCGACGAAGAGCGACGGCGTCGTCATCTCCGCCGGGACAGGAAGTCCGAGCAGCTGAAGCGTAGTGGGCGCAATTGCGGAGAGCTTCGCCAAAGGCATGAGCTTGCGCTCATTGGCATCCTTCGCAACATAGAAGCAGTCCACGAGATTGAGCGTGTGGGAGGTCTTCGTGAGACCGGTCTTGTAATCGACCATCTGCTCAGCGTTTCCGTGGTCCGCAAAGATAAGCACCTGCGCATCAAGCTCCATGAGGCGCGGCATGATCTTGCCGATGCACTCGTCGGTAACCTCAACGGCCTTGGTGGCGGCTGCCATGTCGCCGGTGTGACCAACCATGTCGCAGTTTGCATAGTTCACGACGATGAGACCGTACGGATTGTTATCGAGGCGGCGCAGAAGTTCGTCCGTGACGTTGTACGCATCCATCTCGGGATGGGAAGCGAACGTAGCGGGGTCGAAACGGCTCTTGACCTCGACCTGATCCTCACCTTCCGAAGGCTTGGTGGACTTGCCGTTGAAGAAGCTCGTTACGTGACGGAACTTCTGAGTCTCAGCGATGCGCAGCTGCTTGATTCCGGCACGGGAGACGACTTCGCCGAGGAGGTTATCCATGCCGCCGCCTGCGCCCATCGCGCCGAGGAGATAGTCTTCAAACTCGTCCCAGTAGCGCGTGAAACCGAGATACACGATCTTCGGACGCACACTGCGCGCACCCTGATAGTCGTCGCACACGAAAGCCTGGGTGAGCTGGATTGCGCGGTCCTGACGGTAATTGGTGTGCATCACGGAGTCACCGTCCTTCACACCTGCGTAGTCACCGACGACATAGCAGGGGATGTACTCGTCAGTCATCTCCGTGCCGTCGGGCGTCTTGCCGGTTTCGTACTCCGCCTTTACTGCCTCTTCAGCAGATGCGGTCTTCTTGCCCTTTGCGGCAACGATGCACTCGTAGGCTTCAGAGGTGAGCTCCCAGTTCTTGGAGCGATCCATTCCATAGTAGCGTCCCATGACAGTACCGATTACGGCATTGCCGATAGACGCAAGCTCCTGGTTGAGGCGGGCGATGTATTCCAGCGTGGAACGGGGCGGCGTGTCGCGTCCATCAAGGAACGGATGCACGACGATCTTACCCTCCGGGAATTCCTTGCGAGCCTGGCGCATAAGCTTGAAGAGGTGCTCCTGATGCGCATGCACGCCTTCGTCCTGAAGGAGACCGAGGAAATGGAGAGAAGAATTGTTGTTCTTCCAGTTCGAGATGAGAGCCACCCACTTTGCGCTCTTGAAGAGTTCGCCTGAGGAAAGGCCATCGTCGATGCGCTTGAGTTCCTGAACAACGACGCGTCCTGCGCCCATGTTGAGGTGGCCGACTTCAGAGGAACCCTGATAACCGTCAGGAAGGCCTACGGCCTCGCCGCAGCAATCGAGAAGGCAGTGAGGATATTCGGCGCGGATTGCGTCGATGACAGGGGTCTTGGCTGCTGCTGCGGAGTTGCCGTCTGCGCGGTCGTTCACGCCCCAGCCGTCACGGATGATAAGTACTACAGGTCTCATGGTTTGGGATTTTGAGTTTTGAGTTGTGAGTTATGAGTTTAAAATCAAATGGATTTACCGAGGCGTTCGCCGGAATACTTCTTCTCGCGAATGGGTTTCCACCACCATTCGTTGTCCAAATACCACTGGACGGTCTTGCGGATTCCGGTATCGAAATTCTCCTGCGGTTTCCAGCCAAGTTCGTTCATAAGCTTGGATGGATCGATCGCATAACGCAGATCGTGTCCGGGACGGTCCGCCACATGCGTGATCAGATCCTCGTACTTGCCGGACTTGCGGGGACGAAGCTCATCAAGAATGCGGCACACGGTCTGGACCACCTCAAGATTGGTGCGCTCGTTGTGCCCGCCGACGTTGTACGTCTCACCGGGAATGCCCTTCTCGTTCACAAGACGAAGCGCGGCGGCATGGTCATCGACATAGAGCCAGTCACGCACGTTTGCGCCCTTGCCATAGACCGGCAGAGGCTTTCCGTCGAGACAGTTCAGTATGATGAGCGGAATGAGCTTTTCCGGGAAATGGTATGGACCATAGTTGTTGGAGCAGTTCGTGATGAGAACCGGAAGACCATAGGTATCGTGCCAAGCGCGGACAAGATGATCCGAAGCGGCCTTGGAGGCGGAATACGGGGAATGGGGCGAGTATGGAGTCTTCTCCGTAAAGAAACCCTCTTCTCCGAGAGAGCCGTACACCTCATCCGTGCTGATGTGCTGGAAACGGAAAGATTTCTTCGTAGGGCCGTCTCCATCCTCCGGCAGATTCCGCCAATAGGAAAGCGCCGCCTGAAGAAGAACCGCCGTTCCCGTTACGTTGGTGCGGATGAATTCGCCAGGGCCATCGATGGAGCGGTCAACGTGCGACTCTGCAGCAAGATGGAAAACCGCGTCAGGGCAATACACCTCAAACGCGGCAGTCATTGCGCCAATGTCGCAGATGTCGGCCTGGAAGAACTGACAGCGAGCAGGCATGGGATCAGGCTTGTCGCATTCATAGTCAGGAGCCGCCCAAGGTGAAACCCCAGCCTCTTTCAGCGATTCAAGATTTCCGGCGTACGTAAGCTTATCGACAACAAGAACCGAT
The DNA here is from genome assembly GCA_017936245.1 of Kiritimatiellia bacterium. Lineage (GTDB taxonomy): Bacteria > Verrucomicrobiota > Kiritimatiellia > RFP12 > UBA1067 > UBA1731. The sequence continues at coordinate 226 of JAGBFY010000304.1, read as the reverse complement.
GCGTCTGTTTCACGCAAGATGCTGCGAACGAGCGCAGACCCGATGAAGCCGGCGCCGCCCGTAACTATGAAACGCTTTGCCGCCATCGTCGTTACTCCTCGTCAGTTACCGTAGCGGCAGCCTCTGCAGATTTGTGGGCGGAAGCCTCCGCATCCTCCTTCATGGAATGACTGTATCCGCCATATGCTCCATAACCATACTTGCGGTATCCATAGCCATACGAACC
>JAGBFY010000303.1 GCA_017936245.1 Kiritimatiellia bacterium | reverse complement strand
GGTTTTGGAAAGCGACGACTTCTATGTAGAAGGAGGCGGATTGATGGTGATAGGCGGATGCGTGCGAGACGGCGTGCGCAGGATACGCCTGCCGCGTGGCGTCAAGTCTCTGAAATGTCTTACGGGGCAGCACGTCCGCTATCCGGATGAAGGCTTTGCGGAAGTGGATATCGACTGCGGGAAGGCGGCAATATTTTCCGTTTCACATTAAAGACGATAAAAACGGTTTAACGAAAAGGAGTGCATTATGACGCGATACAATCTGACAAAGATAGCGGCGGCGTTTCTGGTCGGCTCTGCCGTATGTGCGGATGCGTACGGAATAAAGACCAATTATGTCGACTGTTCGCTTAACGATTATTCGAACAGCGACGGAACCTCGTGGGAAAAGGCGTTCAAGACGATTCAGGAAGGCGTTGACGCCGCCGATACGGGCGATGTGGTGCTGGTAGCGCCGGGATATTACGACGAGGGCGGGGCAACCATCGGCGAGAGCGATCAATATCTAACCAATCGCGTATGTATTACAAAGCGTATTACGCTCCGTTCACGTGATGGACGGGCAACCCGTGACAGCACATTCATCGTAGGCCGGCATGCTTCCAACCCGGACGATCCGGGCGGTTTGGGAATGGGGTTGGACGCTATCCGCTGCATTCGCGTTGATTTCAAAGACGCTACGCACGGAACTGTAATCGAAGGGTTTACCATCATGAATGGAGCCACCCGTTACAATGGCAATAATCAGGCGATATGCTCTTCCGGCGGCGGCATACATTTCGGCAAAAGAACCACGAGCGAGGCCAATGCGTCGTATCTTGTCGACTGTGTTGTCTCCAATTGCGCAGCCACGCGCGGCGCAGGAATGTACTTCGGCAATGCCGTGAGATGTCGCTTCACAGGCAATGCCGCTACGCATTCCGGTTCGGCCGTCCGGGCTTCCAATCTCTATTGGTGCATAGTCGATGCCAACTACGGAGCTGCTCAGGCGTATCTTGACGGCGCCAATGTGGTGAATACGACTTTCGCCAATTCAAACTTCCGTGCCATCCGGGGAAACAATGTCGGCTCGGAGGCGCGGGTATACAATTCGGTCCTGTTGTCCTACAATCACGACTCCGCAAGTTCCTATACCTCGTTTGCCAATTGCGTACTGCCGTCAGGATGCGATTTCCGCGCCCAAAATACCCAAGGCGAGTCCGCAATTGAAAATTGCAGGATGGTCGATATGTCCAGCCACCAGTTCGTCTCGACCGCTACAGGTGACTTCAGACCACTTTCAGGCGGCGATCTTCCAGAGGCTGCAGACGTGCGCCATCTTGAATTGATTCCGGAAAAGTACCGTTACACAGATTTCAATGGGAATGATGCGCCTAAAACCGGGGCAATGACGGTTGGCGCGATTGTAACGCCGGTGACGGTGAACGGAGGTGTGATTCTGTTTGATTGTTCGTACCGGCACAAAGACAATCCAGGCATCGTTGTTGGCGGCTACATCCATTACACCGGAAACCTGTATGCCTACACGGTGGATGACAGCTGTCCGGTCTCATATGCGGTTGATTGCGTGATGCCTACCGATCCTGAAAAATCCGCGACGCGTTCGTTCTACGCGTTTTGCGCATCAATCACAAATGTCGTGCAGGGAGGATCACTATCGACCACCTATTATCCGCCGATGCGCAATTCCAATCGTTCATATATGCTTGCTCCGCCCGTCGGCTTCAAAGTGAAGATAGTTCCATATATTGCGGGGCGAACCATTTGGACGGATCCCAATGTTGACTCCGACTCGGAAATGGACGGGACGGAAGGAAAACCATACAATACGCTTCAGGGGGCGGTTGACGCAGCATTCCATCTGGTAAGCATAGGTGACGGCAATCGCTATTTCGTCATCAAGGCGAAACCCGGCTCCTACGATAAAGGCGGTGTAATGTGGGGCGGCGTCTCCAATCGTGTGGCTATAACCAACAATGCCGCCCGTATCCGGATATATGCGATTGACGGACCGGATGAAACTGTCATAGCCGGCGCGGAAGACCCGGCCTCCGAACATGGATACAAATTCGGTCCGGAGGCTATGCGATGTGTAGCATCAAGTACGGGTGTGGCATCCATCAACGGGTTTACCTTGACCGGTGGACGCGTAGCCCTGAACAACGGATCGGAGGAAAGGGGTGCTGAATGCCTTTATGGTGGCGGAGTCTATTCTACGAATCCTGGATTTATGGTAGAGGATTGCGTATTCACAAATTGCGTGGCATCCCGCGGCGGTGTCATGTACGGCGGCGTAATGAGGCGGTGCAGGATTGTCGATTGCGTCGCTACGTGGAACGGTGCGCTGCGCGGCAAGCTTCACGCCAGCGCCTGTGTGTTTGAAAATACAAAGAACAGCCATATCGTGGGGCAGGATGAAAAAACCTACAACTGCACGTTCGTCGGAAGCGCCGTCAACTGCGCGAAATTGACGGGTGGCGGCGCATCGAGTGCCGGAGCGGCGGGGGTGTACAATTCGGTCGTGTACGGCTTCAACGTGCTTGAAAAGGCCGACGACTATATTTTCGCCGGCGTCTATTACGACAAGGTGAATGGCATTTCTGAATCGGCGGCGGCGATTGAAGGACTCCGCAAGTCGGATATTTATCTTGCGGATGAAAACGCCGGTGACTACAGGCTCTGTTCCGTCAGCAGCGTCAAGGATATGGGTGATACATCAGGGCTTGACGCTGATTTCTGGCGCTATGGCTCGGCAGTGGACATCGAGGGAAATCCTTATAATTTCCGTGCTGATGGAACTGTTGAGGTTGGCGCTTATGCCAAAAGCGTACCGTCGGTCATGTTGACAGCTTCGGTTCCGGAAGGTGTCGCCGCCGTATCCGTTTCACCTTCCGGGGAAAATGTGCTGACGGAAGGCGAGGCGGTTGTATTTACCGCCAACGATGCCGCCACGCGTAATTTTCAAGGGTTTTATCTCAACGGCGAGCTGGTTTCAACCCAATCGACGTATACCTATGCTTACGATAGCAGGAATGATGGCGGAAGATTCGAGCTTGAGGCGCGTTACGTGCCGTACTGGTATGTGGATCCGTCCAAGAGCGACGGCAATTCCGGACGCAGCTGGGCGGATGCGAAGAAGTCTCTTGCGGAGGTCATGAAGCTGGCGCTTTCCGGCGATACTGTATATGCCGAAGCCGGCACGTATGAAATAGGAGACATGATTCAGCATGAGAACGGCTTTAGAGGGAATCCGCTGCTTCGCGCCCGGGTGGTGCTGACCAACGGCGTATCGCTGGTGTCGCGCAGAGGGCCAGAAAAAACTTTCATTGTAGGAGAAAGCGATGCGAATGCTGCCGATTATTTCGGTTGCGGTCCTGATGCGCTTCGTTGCGTGTATATGTATCCCGACACGCGTCTTGAAGGCTTTACCTTGACGGGAGGCCGTACGTATGGGGATGCGGATTCACAGGATGACAACAATCGGGGCGCCGGAGTGCACGGATGGTATCTCGCTTCGTCGATTGTCAAAGATTGCGTGATTTCCAATTGCGTAGCCGGCCGCGGTGCCGGTTCGACACATGTAACCGCCGTCAATTGCAGATACCTGTACAACCGCGGATACAATAATTGCGCTGCCGCACAGCATTGTTTCCATCACAATTGTTTCTTCGACTTCAATGTCAGCGGTACTGGGGAAACGGGCAGTTATGTTGTCGGTTATTGGCGAGGGATGCGCAACTGTACGTTCGGTGCGCACAACTTTCTCAATAGGTACGAGAATGTCATAGGTCCATCCAGCGACAATAACGTTCAGCATCCGCAGGTGTACAACACGCTGGTGCTCAATGGTCGTGTGTATCAAGGTTCCGGATCTGCCTTTGCCGGAGTGTTCACCAACTGCGCATTCACTGTCGCTGCGTTTGAGGCATGGCCTACAAATTGCCTTTATGACGAGTCGACCATCTTTGCCGATCCGTCCGAGCTTCAGGCTGATGAGAACGGAGTGCCGATCGTAGGGAAGAACGTTGCCATAGACGCCGGTGATATTCGGTATGTGGATCCGCTTTATTCAAATACCGACCTTGCGGGCAATCCGCGGGTGGTGAACGGGTCGCGGATGGATATCGGCTGCTACGAGGCTGATTGGAAGGGGCGGTACGCCGCCGATCTTGGCGCAAGGCTTTCCGTCAGCAAGGCGTCTCCTGCGGTATATGAAACCGATTCGCGCACGGTGGCGTTGGTGGACAATACGGAAGTCACGCTTGATTTCAGGAATGCCTCCGCCCGTACCGCCCGTCAGTCGGTCGCTTTCAAAGTTATCGGTGAAGGCGTGCTGACGCTGATTGTCGACGGCGAAACGCACACGTTCACCGATACCGGAGCGGATCAGACGTTTGTGTCTAACACTAAAGAGGCTCTGCGCAGGTTTGAATTCTCGTTCGCCGGAGCGGGCAGGGCGGAACTCATAAACTGCACGAACGGCATTGGAATGTCATTCGTGATACGGTAGAATGCATGACAAGGAAATCTCTCGCATGAAAAACATCGTACTGTGTCTTGTCTCCGGATTTTTTGCCGCCGCGGCCGATGGATCTGTCGTTCTTGAAAACGAGGCGATGTCCATAGCCTTTTCTTCTTCGGGATCCGGATTCGCCGTAACATCCGTCGTCAACAGGTTGGATGGTGAGACGCGCTTTGTCGATACTGACTGCAGGGCTCCCGATTTCTGGGAAATCCGCCTTTCGTCTGATGGCGGCGCGAATCCAAAGAATTCCGTCAGGCTTCAGAATCATACGCCGTCGAAGGAACGTCTTGTGGAGCGGATCGACGGAGGATACGCCTTCATATGGAAAGGGATGTCCATCCCGAACGGGGAGAAAGAGTGTGTGGATGTGCGGGCCGAAGTACGTCTGCCGAAGGGAAGCGCATCCAGCGAATGGACGATATCCGTAAACAACAGAAGCGGGAAATGGGCGTTGACGGAAACGCGCTGCCCGGTATTGCGCGGAGTCGTGAAAAGCGCAGAGGCTGATGTGC
>JAGBFY010000302.1 GCA_017936245.1 Kiritimatiellia bacterium | reverse complement strand
TTGGTTGAATCGGCCAGCACAATGTCATCCTGCATTGGACCTGTCGGATCCCAGACGGGGTCGGTCCCGCGTTTGGAGAGTTTGTCGAGGCAATCTTCGGCGGCATTACCGTGCATATCGTACATGCCCCAGGCGTTCGGCTCCTTGAGGCCAACTTCGTGCAGTACGCCATCGGCATTGGCGGAATACCATGCAACCTTGGCGAGATCGGCTTCCGTGTCGCCGTTGCAGTATTTCGTGGATGACCCCGCACGGCAGGCAAATTCCCACTCGGCCTCCGTGGACATGTCAAACTGGATACCGCCAACTGCGTTACGCAGCCTGCCAAGCACCTTTGCGGAATCTACACGATCATGCCCATTCGAGGGCCAGTTGTAGTCGGAGGTGCCGGCAGGATTGCCGCGCCAGTTTTCAAAGTTCCACATTACCGGAACCGCATCATCGGGACGAACCGACCAACTTCCGCGTATGTGGTTGTACTGGGCATCGGTAAATTCATAGACGGCCATGTAGTAGTCATACGAGAACGACACGTAATGGTACGTGGAGACTCAGTATGTCTCCGTACCGCCCATCTTCCATGTCACGCCTTTGGCGGGGATGCGGCGCATCACGAGGCGGTCTGTCTTATAGAGATAGTTGGTGACGGTACCGGGTATCTGCTCTACGTCAGTGTAGTAGCGGTCGGCCAGACGGTCGGCAGGCTGTGTGAGGTCGATAATCCAGTAGGTCGGCGGCGAGTTGGTTGGCCACGCCGTGATGCGAGCCGTCACCTGAGCGGCGGGGATCTTGACCTCGGGCAATCCCTCCTTCGCCGGGAACCAGAGAATTTTGTGGCGCCCCTGCGCGATGAGCTTGTTCACGTCGCCCGAAAGAGTCTTCAGATGTTCGCCGCCCACGCTTGCAGCCGCCTCGCCCACGGCGTTGGTGAGGATGTCAACCGTGATGATAGCCGGCTCCGCATCGCCCGGCGTAGCGGGGTTCAGGGTGTAGTCTATGACCACGGTCTTTCCGCCGTCCTGCCGCACGCTCACGGAGGAGGTGTCGATCACGGGCACTGCCGCAAATGCCGCCGAAGCGCACATGGCGCCGAGAATGGTAAAGGTCCTCATGTTTTGTTCCTTTCGATGTTTAAGTTGGTTGTTGAGTACGGTCACGCGTCACCTTATGACGAACGTCGATCCGCAGAGGTACGTCCTAAGATCCGTTTCAAACGGAAGATCGTAAATCCGCTCGGCGGGGGTGGTGTCGTAGCCGGACATGACGGCATCTACGGTCTGTGCGCCGGCGTACGCCGTGGGCGAGACGACATAGAACGCGCTCGAGGCGTCCGGAGTCGGTATCAGCGAAGGATCCGCCTCCCACTCCGCTCGCGTAATCGCGATAGCTGTCATTGCGGTACAGGCGGCAAGCGCCAGAATTGCAATGGTTCGTTTTCTCATTTTCACCTTTCTTTCTGTTTGCCGGTTACATCCTCAAGAAGCACACCGTCAATCCACATCGTGCCGAGGGAGGTCTCCAGGCGGAACTGGAGCGTGGCATTCGGCGAATCGACCGGCGGGCTGAACACATAACACTGGTGCACCCAGCCGCAGGTGCCCTTCATGAGCTGCGTCGGGTGCTTGGCGTATTTGCCTTCCGCAAACCACAGGCACACGCCGGCGCCAAGCGGATACCAAAGCTGACGATACGGCACGACGTCCTCCGTCTTGATGAAGTACGAGAGGCGGTACGTGCGATCCTTCCGGAGATCGGCATGAACCGAAGCCCCGCACTGCACGTTGCTTTCGTCATGCGGCACGGTGTCGGACTTGAGCTTCAGCGAGAAGCCGCCCACCACCTTGTTGTCGGGATCAAGCGCCGCCTTGCTGTGCGAAACGCAGTTGGCCCACCCGTCCATCGTCTCGAAGTCGCCGTTCGCGATCATGTTCGCCGTTCCCTCGCGCTTCCGGCGACGAAGCTCCGTGACGGGATCCATCTTCGCGAACTGCGCGTAGAGAGGATCGAACAGCTCGGAGCGCATAAGCGCCACGCGCCGAGACTCAAGCGAGCCGGGAACCGTCTTCGCGGCGGCCCCGTCGAACAGCCGTTTCAGCTCGGCAAGGAAAGTTTCATTGTAGATTTCGGACCACAGCTGGCCGTCCGTCGGTTTGACTGTTACCGGCCCAAGCGCCGACTCAACTACACGACCTTTGCAGACACCGCCCATCCATTTCTCCTCGAGTTTGTCGTAGATGGCTTTCATTTCGCCTCTCGCCGAGCCGAAAAGCCGCGTGTTCCAGTCGTCGAGCAACGCCTCGACGTCGAGGTTCGGGTTCCACCCGAGCTTGGCGAAGGTATAGACATTGAGCGCGTCGAACAGGAAGCGGTCGGTGGCGGTGTTGGCATAGCCGCCAATGATGTATGGCGCCGCCTCGGAGTAGAACCTCGCGTAGGCGCGAGGCGAGACCTGGGGTATGCCAGGCATCGCGCCGGAGAACCGATACTTGCCCGTATACGTCCATATCCACACCTTGTGGCCGAGCTTCTCCGTCCAGTTGCGAAGCAGCTGCATGTGCATGGCGTGGCGCTCAGGCATAACCGTCGCCCACGGGCCGGAGACGGAGACCATCACGTCGATGTTGGGCGGCAGGGCGAAGTCGGGCACGCGGTCATATGGCCAGTATGCCATCTGCGTCACACCGCCCTCCACGCCCTCGGCCTTCAGGCGACGGGCGATATCGGCGGTCATCCCCCAGATGAGTTCGGTTGCGTATGACCGCTCCTTCTTGTTGTAGGCTGCCTGGCATTTCTCGCAATGGCACTCCATAAAGCCGTCCTCCGGCATGATGTCCACATACTTGCCTTTGCGGTCCGAAACGCAGTTGTCGCCCCATCCCTTCAGTCCGCGCGACGAC
>JAGBFY010000301.1 GCA_017936245.1 Kiritimatiellia bacterium | reverse complement strand
CATGCGCGAAGCTCTCAGGCATTTTCCTCTTGAAAATCAAATGTCCTACGCGTCGCACGCGTCTCACACGTCCCACCAACAAGCAGAAGGCAAAGCGCGAAGCACCACCAACAAACAGAAAGCAAAGCGCGAAGCACATCGCACCCACCCACCAATCACAACAAAACAACAAAACACAACAAGAAAGGTAAACTCAAATGAGCAGACAGAAAAAAAAATACAAGATGAAGGCAATCCCTTCGGCAATCAGCGAGAAAGGCGGGGTCCCCACATGTTAAACGTCAGGAGCGCCTTTTCATAAGCGAAGAAGGCAGCGCCATGCACGAATAGCAACTGCAAAATAGCCCATAGAACATCTATGGGCATACGGAGAAAAACCGAAGGATACCCCGGGAATCAAAGACCGGGGAAGTCGAGCGTAGCGAAATAGTCCGCAAGGGTCTCGGCGCGGCGAATCTGCTTTACAGAACCGTCCTCCTTGAGAAGAAGTTCCGCGCTGCGGAGCTTGCCGTTGTACTGGAAGCCCATCGCGTGTCCGTGAGCGCCGGCGTCATGGAGAACCACGAGATCGCCCGGCTTCATCTCCGGCAGTTCACGATCGATTGCAAACTTGTCGTTGTTCTCGCAGAGAGAACCGGTCACATCGCACTTGACGACCGGACGCGATGCGGCGTCATCCGCCATGAGCGTGATATGGTGGTATGCGCCGTAGAGTGCGGGACGCATAAGGTTCGCCATGCATGCATCGAGACCGACATAAGTCTTGTACGTCTTCTTGATGTGGCGCACGCGTGAAACGAGGTATCCGTACGGACCGGTGATGCAGCGTCCGCACTCCATGTACAGGCGGGGTTCGGGAAGTCCCTTCGAAGTAAGACGTTCCTTGCATGCGGCCTCGATGCCCTTGCCTACAAATTCAAGATCCATCGCCTGCTGGTCGGGACGGTACGGGATTCCGATGCCGCCGCCGATGTTGATGAACTCGAATTCAACGCCGACCTCAGCCGAAATCTCGGCGACAAGATCGAAGAGAAGCGTGGCTGTATCGATGATGTACTGCGGATCAAGTTCGTTGGATGCGACCATCGTGTGGAGGCCGAAACGCTTGATGCCCGCTTCCTTCATCTTGCGGTAGCATTCGATGAGCTGTGGTTTGGTGAAACCATACTTCGCCTCCTCAGGCTTGCCGATGATTGCGTTGCCGCCCTTGAGCGGACCGGGATTCCAGCGGCAGCACATAAGCTCAGGCAAAGGCTTGCCCGCCGCTGTGAGCGTATTGACGAGAAAATCCCAATGCGTGATATCGTCAAGATTGATGATGGCGCCAAGCTCTGCGGCCTTGAGGAACTCCTCGGCGGGAGTGTCGTTGGACGTGAACATGATCGACTCGCCCATATTGCCCACAGCCTCCGCCATCACAAGCTCCGCCATTGAAGAGCAGTCGCTTCCGAATCCCTCTTCCTTGAGAAGAGCCATAAGATGCGGATTGGGGGCCGCCTTCACCGCGAAGAACTCACGGAATCCCTTGTTCCAAGAAAATGCGGCCTTCAGCCTGCGGGCGTTCTCGCGTATCGCCTTTTCGTCATAGACGTGGAATGGCGTAGGATATTGTGCTGCGATCGCCTCAAGCTGCGAAACTGTGAATGGTGTGGTCTTCGTCATATCTGCTCCTTTTTGCAATTGGTCGAATATTATATCACGGATCAGTCCATGATACGGTCGAATTCTCCGCCGCCCTCGCCGCTTTCTCCGGCGTCTCCCGCATCGACGGAACGCTGCGGCTTGACCTTTGGTCTTTCACCGAAAAGAACGGTGCCGAGCCTGATCCATGTAGCGCCTTCCTCAACGGCGATTTGGTAGTCGCCGCTCATTCCCATGGAAAGACGCGGAAAACTCGCGTTGAACCGCTGCTCCATCTCATCACGCAGTTCCCTGAGACGGCGGAAGAACGGACGGGTCTCCTCCACCTTGTCCTCGGGGAAGAACGGCGCCATTGTCATGAAACCTTCAAGCGTAACCGAAGGACAGCACTCAAGCACATGCTCGACCGCCGCCGGAACATCCTCAGGCTTCATGCCATCCTTGGAGCGTTCGCCGGAAACATTGACCTCAAGCAGCACTCTGGGACGCTTCCCCATTTCCGAAGCGAGAAATTCAATGCGGTCGAGAAGCGCAATCGAATCAACCGAATGAAAACATTCAAAAAGCTCCAACGCATGACGCACCTTGTTACGCTGGAGATGTCCGATAAGATGCCATTCTGGACCAGATACGGACATCGGCTGCTTCCAAGCCGCTTCCTGCACCTTGTTCTCGCCTACGATACGAAGACCACCCTCCCATGCTTCGCGCACTACATCTGCACCGTGGGTCTTGGTGACGGCGATTATCTCGACCTCGGCAGGATCTCTTCCCACCTTTGCGCAGGCGGAGGCGATCTTTGCGTTCACGCCATCCAATATCGTATCGATAGACTCCATCTGTCACCTCTTGAGCGTAAAGTAGGG
>JAGBFY010000300.1 GCA_017936245.1 Kiritimatiellia bacterium | reverse complement strand
GGGCGGTTTGCTTGCAAACGAGGAATATCGGCGCACCAAGATTGTCATGCGCAAGATCCACCAGCCGGCCAGCGGAAAGTGGACTATGGGTGTGGATTCGGAGTTAGGAAAGACTGATAGCCGTGAAGATGCTCATGAAGTGTCGCTTACGCGAGATTACTATATGGGTGTATTCCCCATTACGCAAGATCAGTGGAGATCGATTGTGGGCGAATACAGATGGGGTTTTGCGTACAAGGATCCCAAAACACGCGGAATGCGCCCTGCAAACACAAACATGCAGATTCTGCGTCGCTGCAACACGGCATGGAGTGAAAACGGCGGGGCTGCCAGTGATTGGCCGAATGCCCCGTATCCGACTTCATTTATTGGACGCATACGCACTCGCACAGGTATCGATTTCGATCTTCCCAGTGAGATGGAGTGGGAATACGCCTGCCGTGCGGGGCATGGTCAGGGATATTGGGGTGACGGTTCTCCCATTTTGTCCGATAAATCGGATGCAAACCTTGATCGTATGGCGCGCTATGGATTTGCTGATGTTGACGCCACCACCGCAGCAACGGCAGATTTGTCTGTCGGCACTTCTGAAGTTGGATCGAAGGAACCGAATGATTGGGGTTTGTACGATATGAACGGCAATATCTGGGAATGGTGCCTTGATTGGTATAATGTGGACATAAAATCGTTGGATGGTGCGGTGAATGTCGATTCAGGCAATCCGGATAATCCTCTCACTGGTGTCAGCACGACAATGCGCGTCAAGCGAGGCGGATATTACGGTTTTGCCGCCAAGTACTGCCGTGCATCCTATCGCGACGGAGCATCTATGGGTAGCGACTCGAACGTAGGTATCCGCATGTGGGCGCCTGCTGAGATCAGGTAGTCGTTCCGGCAGAAGATAGAAGATAGATAATCCTTAGGCAGGGAGTACGAGATGATGAGCAGAGAGTTTATTTCGACGCGGCGCGGATTCATGTTTGGATGCGGCGCGTTCAGTCTTTCCGTCGGGGCGGCAGGCCTAGACCTTGCGCCTAAGGATTCATTCAAGGGGAAAATAGAAGGTAGACGGCTCAGGATCGCGTCCATCGGCTGCGGCGGCATGGGCAGGAGCGCTACGGAAAGCCTGATCAGCGCGGGATGTGATCTCGTGGCGGTTTGCGACATCGACCCCGCGGCATTTGACCATTGGGAGAAGAAAATGCCCGGTATTCCGAAGTTTACGGATTACCGGGAGATGCTTCGCACGTTGGGCGACAGGTTTGAAGCGGTTCAGGTCGGAACGCCTGACCATACGCATGCCTACATTTCCATCGATTGCATGAACGCCGGAAAGCACGTGTATGTGCAGAAACCGCTCGCGCGGACGGTGGAGGAGTGTGAACTGATGCTCAAAACCTCTCTCCGTACGGGATGTGTGGTTCAAATGGGCAATCAGGGGCATCCGGGAGTCTGGCGCTACAAGGCGTTGCGTGATGCCGATGCATGGGGCGAGATCAAGGAGATCTACAGCTGGAGCGACCGTCCCATATGGCCGCAAGGAATGGAGAAGTATGCAAAAAGCCAGCCATTGCCCGCGAATTTCTCCGAAAATGCATGGGATTGCTGGTGCGGTCCTTCCGCCGACCACGGCTATTCTCCCGCCTATCATCGCTTCAAATGGCGCGGCTGGTGGGATTATGGGTGCGGCGCGATAGGTGATATGGCGGTGCACAACGCGGATCCCGCATTCTGGACGTTTGAACTGGGACTCCCGGTAAAGGTCAAGGCTGATACATTCGGTGAAGGTCCTGTGTCTATCGCATATCCGAAAAAATCGCGGATTGAGATGGATTTTGCCTCTAATAGATGGATTCCGCATGGCGTCAAGGTTGTTTGGACGGATGGAGGCGTAAAGCCTGACATGAAGTCCATCGTCGGACTTGAGGCATATGCGGCGAAGTGTGCCGTATGGGAGGAGAACAAAAAGGCCAGCAAGGCGAAGAAGGAGGGCAAGCCATATACGCCGCCTGCCGAACTGCCTCCGTTTGTGCCGACCAACGGACTGATAATCGTCGGCAGCAGGGCGACCTCGATAAGCGGTTCCCACGCTCATCGTCCGGTGTGCATAGCCGGAGACAAGGCAACGTTCGACGCCGCACTTGCTAAGGGCGACTCTGCCGCAAAATACAGTCATTACCGTGAGTTTGTCGAGGCGTGTCTTTGCAAGGCACCAGAAAAGTGTGGCTCGAAGCTATCGTACGCTGCTCCACTTACCGAGGCGTTGCTGATTGGATGCATAGCGCTTAGATATTCTGGAGAGGAACTGGTATTTGATGCGTACAGGATGTGCTTTACCAACAAG
>JAGBFY010000299.1 GCA_017936245.1 Kiritimatiellia bacterium | reverse complement strand
TGTGGTCCTGCAGCGCCACACGCGAATATGAAAATATGGTCCTGCAGGCTCTTGAGGGTGTAAAGGGCGCGAAGATTTGGATTACCAGAACGTTCATGACCCGTGAGCGGCGGTCGCAGCTGGCCTATCGCCGCATCTTTTCGCAAAACCGCGGCATTATGTCATGGGCGGCGAAAGCCGACTTCAGGCAGGGCGGAGTGGTTGTGCCGAACGTCGGGGTGGGCGAAGGCGAATGCGACTGGACAGGCTTCGCGGAGCGGTATTTTGCGCTGACCGGCATTCCTTACCGTTATGGCGAGGCGGAGAAGGGAGAGGTGACGGCGCTCTGCGCCAGTTCGCTGTCGCGGTTAAGCCGTGCGGAAATAGAGCGGGCGTTTTCCGGGGCCGTCCTGCTGGACGGCACCGGTGCGAACTGGATGTCGACGAACGGCTATGCGAAATTGATAGGCGCAGATGCAAGACCGTGGGCGCGAAAAACCATCCAGCTTCATTTGGACGAGAAGGGCTTTTCGCTTGGCGGTATGCGTGTGGATCGTGCACTGGCGGATCTGACTTCGCTTCATCAGGGCGCAGAGGTTCTCTCGCGTCTGTACAACGTGCCGTCGATGGGCTCCGAGCCGAAATATGAGGCGCCCGGTTCCATCGCGTTCACCAACTCCCTTGGCGGACGCGTGATAGTCATGGCGCAGCCGTTGCGTGAATGCATGCCCAAATACTACAATCAGACATTGTTCGGCGAGAACTATCAGGTGTGGATCGCGCGGCTCATCGAGAGGCTTGGAGACCGACTGCCAGTGCGTTTCGCGGGCGCGGGACCTGTTCTCTGTGAAGTTGGCAGGACAACGGCGGACGGTGACGTGTTTGTTCTCGATCCGCTTGATATCGACGATCTCATCGAACCGGAACTGGACTTTGCGAAGGTTCCCGTCAGTATTGAACGTCTAATGGGCGACGGTTCGTGGAAACCTGTGGAGTTCCGTGCGGAGCAGACCGGGTATGTCCGTCTTTGTAATATAATAAGGGCAAAAAATCCGACTGTATACCGTTGCAGGACAGCAACGCAAAGATAATCAAATGACAACTTTGAGATACATTGCAATAGGTTCATTTCTGACTGTCAGCGCATATGCGGCGCAGCCACAGATCAATCCGGTTGATGCGCGCTGGACATTCGGTGCGCATGAGCCGTACACGATGTATCGGAGGGTGGGCCGCCACTGTACGGGCGGAATCAACGGTAACGCCAGGTGGCTGAAACCATGGATGGACTGGTTTGATTCGGAGTCCCCCGCGCTGATGGAAGAACTCGGTTTGAACTGGCTTCACTGCCGTTTTTACAAGGGCATGGGGTGGGAAGTGGAGAAGAAGGACTTTCCTACTGTAAAGCGCTTTGTTGAAAATTGTCATAAGCATGGTGTCAGGGCGCTCGCATACGTGCAGTTCGCCACACTTTACCCGGAGACGATGAAGCGCGAATTCCCTAATCTTGAAGAGTGGGCTCAGGTTGGGCTGGACGGTCAAAAGCTGATTTATCATGGAGGCGGTGGTGGGAGCTATTTCCGGTGGCTTCCTTGCGTTACCTGCGACGAATGGGTGGAACACCTTGAGAAAGTATGCACGATCGCCCTGACCGAAGGCGGTTTTGACGGGATTATGTTTGACAACGCTTTCGCGCATCCGTGCTACTGCAAACGTTGTGAGAGAAGGTTTCACGAGCATTTGATGCGTATCAAGAATCCGGAGGAGAGGTTCGGATTTGACAGTTTGGAGTTTGTGCAGCTTCCGCGCATAAAAAAAGAGGCTCTTTCAGGCGAGGTGCGCGATCCTGTTGTGCAGGAATGGTGCCGTTGGCGTCAGAAGACCATAGAAGGCGTCTTTGCGCGTCTGCGCGCCCACATCAAGAGTGTGAAGCCTGATGCCGTGGTAAGCGCAAACCCGCAGCCTTTCCGCAGCGCGAAGGCGCCGTTGTCCATGTCTCTGAACATGTACCGGTTCGTCCGCAACCTTGACTTGGTGATACTTCAGAGTGCCAACTACCCGCAGGTTATGCCGACAGGTGAGATTGTAAACCGCATCCGCGATCTTAAACTGTGCCGTGAGGTCGGGAAACCTGTGGTGGCGCTTTGCGATTCGGATGCGATGCTGACGGAAGAGAGGGAGCGGC
>JAGBFY010000298.1 GCA_017936245.1 Kiritimatiellia bacterium | reverse complement strand
GGTGTTCGCGGTTTCGAGGTTGACATCCGCTTCACCAAGGATCGCCGCCTTATCGTCATGCACGACAACACTGTCGACCGTACGACTGACGGCAAGGGAAGGACGGAAAGCCTCACCTTTGCCGAAATGCGCAAGCTCCGTCTGCAAGCCTGCTCCGAAGTCGTGCCGACAGCGGAAGAGGTGTTCGAGGTTCTGCGCGGACGTGATGACGTATTCATTGAAATTGAAATGAAGGCCTATCCAAGCGACTTCTATACAGCCGAGGTTCTTGAGGACTACTGCAGAAAGCTAACCGCGGCGGCAAAGTCGATCCTTCTTCCTGGAACGTACGCATTCACGTGCTTCAACGTCACAACGCTTGAGACAATGCGCCGTGTCGATGCGCTTGCGCCTATCGGATACATCATGGGCGGAGCGCTTACTGAAGAGCATATTGCAACCGCAAAGCGTCTCAAGTGCTGCAGCGTAGCGCCGTCAGGCTACAAAACCTCCAAGGAGATGGTAGACCGCGCCCATGCGGAAGGTTTCACCGTCTGCCTTTGGCCTGCTCCGAACAAGGAAGCCTTCGACATGATGAAGGCAAAAGGCGCAGATCGCGTCACGAGCGACTACCCTGTCCTTCTCACGCAGACGCTCGCCGGGAAGCGCAAGCGTCTCGTGGCTATCGATCTTGATGCGACGCTCAGCCAGCACCGCACGAAGCCGCCGGAAGCGAACCTTGCAGCGCTGAAGGAACTCGAAAAGAAGTACAAGTGCATCATGGTCGGCGCCGGAAACGCTCCGCGCATCTACCGCCAGATGGGGAACTATCCGATCGACATAGTCGCGAACTACGGCATGCAGATTGCTGAGGCGGCGGACGGAAACTTCCGGATCGTAAAGGCCATCACGAACAAGGTCGATCAGGCGTTCTTCTCCGAGAAGTGCGACTATCTCCGCAAGAAATACGGCTACACGAAATTCAGCGGCAGGCCGCTCGAGTTCCATGCGTCCGGCATGGTTACGTTCGGTCTGCTAGGGACATCTGCAGAGGCGGAACACAAGGTGACATTCGATCCCGACCGCAAGAAGCGCCGCGCCATGTACCCCGAAGTGCTTGAGATATTCAAGGACTACTCCTGCTACATCGGAGGCTCTACGTCCTTCGACTTCGCAGGCAAGGAATACAACAAGTACGATGCTACGGTCCGTTGGGCTGCGGAACACGGCTATGCCGCTGACGAGATCGTCTATATCGGCGACGACTTTGCTGACGGCGGCGGAGACAGCCACATCCGCATCAAGGGCATGGACCACATCGTCATCACCGACTACA
This sequence comes from Kiritimatiellia bacterium, assembly GCA_017936245.1. Lineage (GTDB taxonomy): Bacteria > Verrucomicrobiota > Kiritimatiellia > RFP12 > UBA1067 > UBA1731. The sequence continues at coordinate 1,905 of JAGBFY010000298.1, read as the reverse complement.
AAAAATTCCCTCAGGCAATCAGCGTACTGCTGAAGCAGTAATCAGGCTGAAGCGATAAAGCTTCAGCCAAGGCGTACGCGCGGATCGAGCCAGGCGTAAAGCAGGTCTGTCACAAGATTGACGCCCTGATAGAGCAGTGCGCCCAACACAACGACCGCGCGCACCACCGCCATATCGCTGGAGTGGATGGCGTTTATTGAGACGTTGCCGAGTCCAGGAATGCCAAAGAAGCTTTCTAGCATCAGCGATCCCGTGAAGAGATACGGTATCGCAAGGGAAATGTAGGTAACAATCGGTATGAGGGAGTTGCGCAGGACATGCACGAACAGCACACGCGCCTCGGAAAGCCCCTTCATCCTCGCCGTGCGGACATACGGCTTGTATATCTCGTCCAGTATGGCCGTGCGGAAGAACCTCACGTCCACGCCAAGGCTTGATATTATGCCGATGATCACAGGCAACACCAGATAGAACGCGCTTTCGTATCCCCACACGGGGAACAGCCCCATCTTGAACGCCAGGATGAACTGTCCCGCAAGCACCCACACCACATAGTTGACGCTCATCAGAACAGTAGATCCGATCAGCACAGCCCTGTCGAGTTTGCCGCCGCGCCCCGCGGCACAGAGCATTGCAAGCATGAGGCCCACTACCGTACCGCCCGCAAGTATAGGAACAGTAAGAGAGAGAGACGGTCCCACGCCCCGCTTGAGCACATCCAGCACCGGTTCATCGGCCTCTGTCGAAACCCCGAAATCCCCCTTGGCGAGATCGGTGCAAAACTTCACGAACTGCTTCGGCAAAGGCAGGTCATATCCGTACTTGTGGTTGAACGCCGCTATCGACTCCGCGGTGGCGTTCTTGCCGAGTATGACCTGAGCGGGCGAACCGCCGACCACGTTGAACAGGACGAATGTGAGCAGTATTATTCCGAACGTTGTCGGAATCACCTCGAGAAGACGCTTTCCTATGTATTTCAGCATTGCTCTACGCCATTGACAAAACTGATGAAAAGATCACGAAACATATCCAGATGCTCCGCCTGCCATTGAAGCGATTTCATGACAAACAGTCCCTTCTCCGCAAACCTGTACTTCGCAGGGATCGGCGGAGCGAAACGTATCAGCTCCTCACGCTTTCGCCTGTACCGGAAGAGAAGCGCACGAGTGCGGCTTTCAAATCCGGCAAGGAAGCGTTCGCAGAGCACTATACGGTGGGCAAGCGGGGTCTGACGTTCCTGAAGACGTTTGCGGAACGAATTCGCATACTCCCTCATATAGAAACGGGCAACGGCAATGAAGTTCTCTTCCGTGCACGAAAGATCCGGCCATGCGCAAGTACCGCGTATGGAACACGTAGAGACGCTGCTGGGCATTATGCGGTCGCGCTCAGGATCCCACGCAAACCGGTAAATCTCCTTGCCGATTCCGTACAGTGCAGACTTCGTCTCGGCGTCGTACTTTTTCATCACAAGGTTCTGTGCGGCCGCATCGCCCATCAGGTAGGCGACCTTCTCCTGTGCCGCCGGATCGGCGATGAGGTTTGCCGGAATCACGCTGAGCGGTTCTCCTTCGCATCTTGTGCGAATGTAGTAGTCGTAGAACAGCTTCCTTTTCCCGTACGACTGATGGCGCAGCAGACGGTAGTCGGGCAGGTTCACTCCTATCGCCTTGAACCCTTCAATGCGGGCGAGCACATACGCGCCATAACCATCAGTGACGCTGGAAAGCCTCTTCTCAACATAAGAGAGCGTAAGTGGGCGGCAGTTTGTCTTGAATACTATTTCACGCGTACGGCCTTCACCGAGCGCAAGGTTGCGGTCCGCCTCCGTATCCTCGGTGCGCAGTTCGTAGATGTTCGCGTATTCGATGAACTCGTCCTTGCTTAGCATGTTCCGGACATTGG
>JAGBFY010000297.1 GCA_017936245.1 Kiritimatiellia bacterium | reverse complement strand
GGCTTACCAGTTCGATCCGCGCAAGTATCTTGAGTTCCGTCTCTTCTGGCCGTTCTCGTCCGGCATCCCGGGTCAGTGGATGTGCCATCAGATCGATACGGTCGCATGGTTCACCGGTCTCAAGTATCCGCGCAAGGCGGTCGCATCCGGCGGCACCTATGCCTGGAACGACGGCCGCATGAGTTTCGATACGTTCACCACGATTCTCGAATATGGTGAGGACAACAATCCCGGCAAGGGCTTCCAGGCTGTGTTCTCGTCCCGTCAGACGAACTCCGCCCGCGGCAACGTCGAGAAGTACCACGGACCGAACGGAACGATCGACCTCATCAAGGGTGTTGTCACCAACGAGGGCGTCGAGCGCGCCAAGTATAAGGAAGAGAAGCTTACGGCCAACTATCAGAAGGCCGAGACGGCTGCCAACACTGGTGGCGATCCTCTCACCAGCGCGCACATGCGCAACTGGATGGAGTGCGTCCGCAACCGCAAGAACCCGAACGCATCCGTTGAGGCGGGCTATTCGCACACTGTTTCGCTCGTCATGGCGAACGCTGCGATGCGCACAGGTCTCGCAGCTACGTTCGATGAGGCCTCCCGTCAGGTTCTCGCCGGCGGCAAGGTGTTCACCGGCTACAAGTCCGTGAACGACAGCTTCTTCACGAAGCTCTTCGGCTAAGACCGGATGTCATAACGCAAAAGGCTTCCCGTGTTTCGCGGGAGGCCTTTTTGTTGATATATTTGTTTTTGTGCCTCGACTGCGGTGGCTTGAAATGATATACTTCGCGCTGTTTTGTTTTTCGCCTAACAAGTGTTTCTTGCTTGAGGCGACTCCCAAAGTCGGAGCGTAGCGCAGTCTGGTAGCGCGTTTGCTTCGGGAGCAAAAGGTCGAGGGTTCAAATCCCTCCGCTCCGACCAATTCCCGATTTGTAGGAACGCTGTTCCTCTATTCCTTTTGATTGCATGTTTGTCCCGTTTTATGATACCGACGAGATTTTATTTTTATCTTAAAAAGCATTGCATCAGCAGTTGAAATGACATATAATCAACATTGTTTTTAAACACCATAGTGTAGAGACGCTAAGGAGGAAAAGATAATGAAAAGAACTTTTGTGATTTTTATTGTAGGAACGATGGCGATGTGTGCATTTGCCGCACCTCGTGGACGGGGCGGTCCGCATAGGCATGCGCCGCCTCCGCCGCGGCATCACCATCACCACCATCACCATCACAGCAAGACGCATGCAATTGGAGCCGGCATTCTTGGTGCAGGTCTCATCGCGTCCACAATATACAACGCAACGCGTCCCTCAACCGTTGTTGTCACTCAGCCGGCCGTCGTAACTCCCGCTCCTGTTGTGGTTGCGCCTGCGCCTGTGGTTGTTCAGCAGCCTGTGGCAACCGGGCATTACGAGACGCGCGTCCAGAACGTGTGGGTCGAAGGCCGCTACGTAGATCAGGTTGTCAACGGCGTTGTTCAGCGCGTGTGGCAGCCTGGACATTACGAACAGCAGCAGACACAGGTTTGGGTCACGCCCTGAAGTTGCAGTCGCTATCTTGATGGAGGTCATTCGAATTGGCTAACGAATTTCTGGTATTTGACCGTGTCACGAAGCGTTTCGGTGCTCTGACAGCCGTCGACAATGTTTCAATCTCAATCAAGAAGGGGGAGTTCTTCTCCCTTCTTGGTCCGTCAGGCTGCGGAAAGACGACGCTTCTCAGAATGCTTGGCGGCTTTGAGCGTCCCGACAGTGGGCGCATCTATCTTGACGGTAAGGACATAACTGACGCGCCGCCGAACATACGGCGTGTGCATACGGTTTTCCAGAACTACGCGCTCTTTCCAACGATGACCATCTGGGATAATATCGCGTTCTCTCTGCGGCTTGCGAAGAAGCCTAAGGCCGAGATTGAAGAGACTGTCGATGAGATGCTGGAGTTGATCAAGATGAGTGAGCACGCATGGAAATATCCGAGCATGCTCTCTGGCGGACAGAAGCAGCGTGTGGCCATCGCGCGTGCGCTTGTCGATCGCCCGCAGGTTCTGCTTCTCGACGAGCCGCTTGCCGCGCTTGACCTCAAGCTTCGTCAGCATATGCTTCTTGAACTTGATACAATCCACGACCAGGTCGGCATCACATTCATGTACGTCACCCATGACCAGGGCGAGGCGATGTCTCTTTCCGACCGCATCGCCGTCATGAACAGCGGTCATGTGGAGCAGCTAGATACGGCGGCAAAGATTTACGAGGCGCCCAAGTCCGCTTTCGTGGCGTCATTCATTGGCGACACAAACTTTTTCGAAGGTGAGATTGCCTCCGAGGAAGGAGACTACTGCACGATATCGGTTCCTGGGTTCGCGAGCGTGTGCGCATTCAACGACCGCAAGCTTGCCGTAGGTCAGAGCGTGCATCTATCTGTCCGTCCTGAAAAGATCCGTGTCACGCTTGCGCCGCCTCCGCCGGAGAAGGGTGCACGCATAAACGTCTTTGAATCTACAGTCAAGGACATCATCTATCAGGGCGTGTACACGAAATACTGGCTTGAGTCCGTGGGCAAGCGCGTTCAGGCGCTTAAGCCGCATTCGCGCTTCCTGCTTGATCAGGAAACCATCACCTGGAACGACAAGGTCTATATCTGGTGGCATCCGGATGATGGATACATGGTGGAGGATTCGTCGAATGAGAACGTTCTCTGATCCGCAGAAGCTTCAGCGCTGGTGCGCTTCCGTGCGGGAATCCGGTCGCAAGGTTGCGCTTGTGCCGACGATGGGAGCGCTTCACGACGGGCATCTCTCGCTGATTGCTGCGGCGAAGAAGGCTGGAGCGGACGAGATAGTCGTATCAATCTTCGTGAATCCCACGCAGTTCGGTCCGAACGAGGATTACGCGAAATACCCGCGTGATGCCAAGGCTGATTCGGCGAAATGCCGCCGTGCCGGTGCAACGGCGGTGTTCTTCCCGACGCCGGACAATATGTATGCTTCGGATCATTCCGTCTGGGTTGTCGAGGATGGCTCTCTTTCCGATTGTCTGTGCGGCGCTCGTCGTCCCGGACATTTCCGTGGAGTGTGTACTGTTGTCGCAAAGCTTTTCAATCTTGTGCATCCGCATGTCGCGGTGTTCGGACAGAAGGATTTTCAGCAGGCGACTATAATTCGCAGGATGGTGCGCGACCTGAACTTTGATGTCGAGATTCTGGTCGCTCCGATAGTGCGGGAATCTTCAGGCCTTGCGCTTTCCTCTCGCAATGCATATCTTTCGGAAGATGAGAAGGCTAACGCACTTGCACTTTCGCAGTCGCTTGCCGGCTTGAAGCCCGGCCCATGGGCGGCACAGCGCAGGCGAATCGTGAAATGTCTCGAGGAACGCAGCCTGAAGGTGGATTATGTGGAGGCGGTAGATTCTAGCAATCTCCGTCCCGTGAAAGCCATCAAGTCCGGAACGGCGGTTCTGCTTGCCGTCTATGACGGCAAGACCCGTCTTATTGACAACCGCGTCATTGATTAGGCCTATCGTGCATAGATTGAACCGGTAGAAACCTGCGTGAATGGAAAGGGCATAAAAATGCGTATAGACTACAGATGGACTGCTCTTATTCTTCTTTGGGTGGCGTTTTTTCTCCAGCAGGGGACTCGTCAGCTCTTTGG
>JAGBFY010000296.1 GCA_017936245.1 Kiritimatiellia bacterium | reverse complement strand
ATCAAGCTCATGAGCATGGTCGCAATCGTGTTCGCTCCGGCTGTCATCCGTTATGCCCCGGTGGTCCAGAGCTGGCTTGGCTTGAACTGATCCAATGGCTGACGGAAACGACATATTGACTTGCGCAAAGCGCGTGTTCGACGTGGAGATTGGTGGACTTGAAAAGGTCCGCAATTCCCTCGGCGATGCTTTTGTACGCACCATTGAACTGATGGTGGAAACGCTAGACTCTGGCGGTCTTGTTGTCGTCTCTGGTGTGGGCAAGAGCCTTCATGTCGCGGAAAAGATGAGCGCTGTATTCCCTTCTACCGGAACGCGCTCTATCGTGCTCAACCCCGTTCAGGCGATGCATGGCGATCTCGGCATGACGGCTCCTCGCGACATGCTTATAGCGCTTTCATTCTCTGGCGAATCCGATGAGCTCGTGAAGCTTGTTCCTGCAATCCGTCGTCATGGGCTCAAAATCGTTGCAATTACCGGCAATCCCGATTCCGCCCTTGCGAAGATGAGCGATGTAACGCTTCCCGTCCCTTGCGGTGCAGAGGCGTGTCCGTTTGGCATGGCTCCTACGAATTCCGCTACGTCTACGATGGTGATGGGCGATGCGTTGGCGATGGCGATGGTCGAGATGCGCAAGTTCACCGTTGAGGAATATGCGGGTAACCATCCCGCCGGTGCGATAGGACGCGCCCTTACGCTCAAGGTTTCCGACGTGATGCGCAAGGATGAAGGTTTTGCGAAGGTTTCGCCCAATGCTACGGTTCTTGAGTCGCTGATGGCGATGACGCGCACAAAGTCCGGATGCGCTGTCGTCGCGGATGGCGACGGTCTGCTGCAAGGTGTGTTCACGGACGGCGATTTCCGTAGATTGGTATCGGCCTCTGGGGACTCGTCGTCTATCCTGTCCGCGCCTGTGTCGCAGTACATGACCGTGTCGCCGCGGTCGATTCCCGTAACATCATACGCGGCGGAGATCGTGAAGGTTTTTGAGGAGATGCGCATAGACGATCTGCCGGTTGTGGATGCTTCCGGCAGGGTCATCGGATTGGTGGATATTCAAGACCTTCCCAAAATGAAAGTGATTTGATACAATTCAAGGAAATTTTAACCGAAAGGAGAATGACCATGAGCAAACTTCTGATCGTAACATTTATGGCGCTCGCTGCGATTGCGGCGGATGCGCAGAGCCGTCGCAGCACCACCCGTCGCGGCGCGGTCGGTGCGGATGGTGGAGCGGCTGTCGCAAAGGGCAAGGATGCGCGTGTCATAATCTCTCGCAAGGCTCAGCTCGGTTCCGTCTGCCTTCAGTCCGCTCCTTCGGCGAACGGCAGCACGAACCTCAAGGTTTCGAGGAAGCCTCGTCAGTGGATTGTCCCCGAGCTCGAGTATCAGACGGCGGCAGACTGGCAGGATGAACTCACCGTGGCATGGCACATCCTTCTCGATTCCAAGAATGCCAAGCAGCGCGACAAACCGTCCAAGGATAAGGAGCCGGTCTCCCGCTACTCGTATTACACGACGACTGTCCGCTACATGAACATTCCGAAGGGTGCGCATGGTGCGAGCGTAGTGCTTCCTCCGAGTGTGCTCGAGCGCTATGGTGAGCCTGTTGTGATCTCGGTTCGTATCACCAACAAGGAAGGCGACATCCTTGATGGGCAGGACGAGGGCGCGTCCAACCTCAAGATGCCCGAGAACTGGTGGGAGAATGACGGTGTGTTCTCTACCAAAGACAAAAACGGCACTTCGCTCATCACTCGTCGTCAGGGACTTGTCGATCGGTCAAAGACCATTTTTGCTCTCGTAAATCCGGACGACTACGAGATGGTGCATCAGTAATCTGAAACATATACAGGCTAATTTATGTCCAGAATCGTAACATTGAACATAGGCGCATCTCGTGCGGTGCTTGCCGAGTATGCCGTGAAGGGGAAGCAGGGGCTTACCCTTGCGGCATACGGCTCGACAGAGCTTGTCGGGCTTGACTGGGAGGCTGAAGGTTCTGCCGAGGCTGTGCTTGTGCCCGCTCTTCGTGGGCTTGCGCAGTCTGCCGGAATCAAGCCAGGGCCTCTCGCTCTTGCGCTCAACGGGCAGATGGTGTTCCCCCGTTTCACCAAGTTCCCCACCGTTCCGGCCGACAAGCTCGAGGAGCTGGTGCAGTACGAGGTGGAGCAGGAGGTGCCGTTCCCGGTGGACGAAATCGTATGCGACCACCAGTTCCTCGGCCAGACCGCAGAGGGCGATACGGCGGCGATGATCGTCGCCGCGAAGCTCGAGCAGGTCACCAAGGTGACGGATGCCGTCGCGGCAGCGGGTTTCACCCCGGTCGTCATCGATGTTGGACCGATGGCTGTGCTGAACGCTCTCAAGCGTTCCTATCCTGGTCTTCCGGGCGGCACGGTTGTGTTGGATATCGGCGCCAAGACCACATCGCTTGTGCTCGTTGAGAACGAGAAGATATATCTCCGTTCCATTCCGGTTGCCGGAAACGCCATAACCAAGGAGATCGCCCAGGCGTTCGGCTGCTCGATGGAGGAGGCGGAGATCCTCAAGAAGGAACGTGGCTATGTTGCGCTCGGCGGTGTTACCGAGGATGCCGACGAGATTTCGGATAGGGTCTCGAAAATCGTCCGTACTGTCCTCACCCGCCTTCATGCCGAGATTCTGCGTTCAATCAACTTCTACCGTTCGCAGCAGGGCGGTTCT
>JAGBFY010000295.1 GCA_017936245.1 Kiritimatiellia bacterium | reverse complement strand
GTGAAACCTGCCTGAAGGCAGCGCGCATGGAACGCCTCTCCATCCCATGCCGAGAACGGAATGAAGCCGACAAACTCCTTCGTGGTCGGATCGAGACCCATCAACGGAGTCAAGGAATCGTCATAGCGAAGATGGCGAAGAGCCTGCACAAGGTACTCCTGGCAGTTTGCAAGACCATCATGGTCGAAGTCATAGTCGGAATCGCCCTTGAACGTGCCGTCCATACCGCCACGGATGCAGGTTGTTGCATTCGTGAGCGCTGACTGCTTGCCGTCGGCAGCCTTCAGTATTGCAAGATCCTGAGTCGAAAGCTTTACATCGGTCTTGCCATCCTTGAACAATATACCGGCAAACTGGAATTCCCAGGCGTCGGGCAAGAGATCGCCATCGGTATCGACAGTGCACGGGTTGAGACCGCCGCCGCGGAAGCAGGTTGAAGAACCGTCAGCAGCATATTTTTCGGTGGTCTCATCGTCACCATAGATGAACGTGAACGGCTGCGAACCATACCAAGTGGTTCCAACGCTGAAATCGGTCGTCGCTCCCTTGCCTTCGGCATCGTCCATGATCCCATCGCCATCGGTATCCTTGCTGAACGGATTGGTCGGGAAGAACTTGTTCCACCACCCCTTATCCTTGCCGGGATGGTGCTTTGTAATCGTAGTTGCTTCGGGATAGACCATCACAGACGGATCCGCTTCGCTGAAACGGTTGGTGTAGGCGTTGCAGGAATCGACACCAGCATACTCCTCAAGTATGCAGAGACCGTCATCATCCTTCGCCCATCCATCCCTGATCTTGCCATCATCCGTGTTGTTGGGATCGGCGTTTACGTAAAGCTCCCATCCATCCGGAACGCCGTCATAGTCCGTATCCGCTCCATGGACGTCATAGTCGTTTTCGAGATACGTCCAGTAGGCGACTACCGTCTTGTTGGTGGAGTTATCGAACGGTGACACCTCCTGTCTGCTCGCATACCATGCACGGACGAACGATACCGGGAGATTTGGATAGGTCGTTGCCATCTGCAGATAAGAGACTCCTGCCACAAGCATTTCGGCATCCGTATTGGGAAGAAGATACCTGTCCCCGTCGTTTAGCATGGATTTCGTAGCGGAACGCTTGCCGTCTTCACCGATGGCACGCAGCTGCTGGCGATACTGCATCACGAAAAATTCATCGCGAGTGGTGTACGGGACAGTATTCACAGCAAGGCCAGCCTCGTTGAGACCATCAGCCTCTGTACTGTCCTCTTTGCGCCAACGCTGATCTACATAGCCATAGTCATCGCTGTTCCACGCCGTGCGCGGATCGAATCCATACTGGCAGAACACCTGATTGTGGATGAGCGTGACAATCTTATCCTGCTCAATCTTGACTAGTGCGGAATCCGTAGGGGCAAGCGCGTAAGTGAAAACGTTGGTCACACACGGCACATAAGTAGTTCCGTCAAATCCATAATTGAAGAGCGGAAGAGCCTTTACGGTCGTGGCAGACTCCAGCGTGTCGGGGTCAATCCAGTTGAATCCGGTGATGGCTGCATTCTGCATGGAAACCTTCTCTTCGGCGACAGATTTGACCTCCATCCCCACACAGTACACCTTCTCGCCGCCGAGATGTTCCGTCCCTTCGTACGAGAGCGAGGTGAAACCGGCTACATCACTGACAAGGAACTTGGCACCCGCAACGGATGCAACCGCCGGCAACTGCTTGAACCAGGCTATCTCGCCAGATGCAAACTCAACCTTGTATACTTCGGAGGTCTCACCCAAGGGCTCCAGAACAGGAGACGAGGACGTCATCGAAGGAAGTGCATACATTTCTCCATTTTCGAAGGTATAGACGGTGAACGTATCCTCCTCATAATCGCAACGCGCCATGAAATCGCAATCGGGGTTGCCATCGTTATAAAACTCAGAATTTGGATCGATGCCGTTCATGACCTTGTACAACTCAAGAACCCCGTCCGAATTCACGTCAAAACAGACCGGATTTGTCCCGAGAATGTATTCTTCGAAGTCCGTCAGACCATCGTTGTCGAAATCTGAGCCAAACAGTCCTGTGACATTGCGCTTCACAAGGGGATTGAACGCCTGGACGATCTCTTCAGGCGAAATGCGAACGAATCCATCCGGAGATTCCGGACTGAAGCGGCGACCTTCAAGCCTGCTCCACTTGCCGTCCACTACTGCGCCAACCTTTGCATGATACCAGAAGAAGTACTCCCAGCCATCATCAAAGCCGTCACCATCGGTATCAGCCTTGAGCGGATTGAGACGGGAACCGGTATTCGGGTCGACAGCTTCAGGCGACCATCCTGTCCGGGCAGCCCAGTTCGTCGCTGCGGCATAGTTCTCCTCATCGGTACCAGACACTGCGTTTCCGGCCGCCACAAAGTCTGCAAGAAGCGCAAACCTCTCAGCATCCGTAAGCTCGAACTCGGAGACACCCGGATGGTTTAAACCAATACCGACACCGCGGATTTCATCGTAAGCGGTGAACGGGAGTCCCGGCCCCCAATTCTTGATTGAGGGATTGAGGGGATTCGCGGATGTCCAGGCAAGCGGGAAGAAGTCCCCGTCGCCGTTGTAGGCCGACACATCCGTCAAATCGGATGCCGTGGCGCCTTCTCCTTCACCTTCCTCGCCTCCGCTGGAGATCTTGACGCCAGTCATAGCTTCCGCTATTGACTTGCTCTCTCCTGTGTCCATCGACCATCCCAACACGGCATAGTAATCGGGAATGCCGTCGGCGTTCATGTCGCCCATGTTGTCGGCAGGGTAGAGTTCCTTGGAGAAGAACACCTCAAGCAGACGATCCGCAAACACAGGACGAGCATCATCTCCCGCCTGTTCAGTGGGAAGTGCAAGGTTGTAGGAAGCGAACCTTCCTCCTGCCGCCGGGGGCAACGGTGAAATGACAGGTACACCAGTATAGGTTGCGGCGTCATCCTCCTTGGAGCCGATGACCCAAGCATAGAAGAAGCTGTCGCGACCCCTCACATCCGAATATGCGTAAGGAGCCTCATCTGCGTTGCGCGAGTTCCCGTCTTCATTGATGGCATTGTCAATCTCCCCGTTTTTGTAGCCCCAAGCCTTGATGGCCGCCACCGTGTCCGAGAATCCATAGGAATACTTGTGCGCAAAATACTGAATGAGCGGGGAGTTCTCGCCTTCGACACGTCCTTCTCCAATACCGAAGGCGGAGGCGTACTTCTTGGAGACCTCGGTGTTTGCTCCGCTCATGTAGGGGCCGAACGGAAGAACCGTAACAAGTTTGGACGGCGAGACGTAGTAGTAGAGCGTAACGGAATTCGGACCATCATCCTTATCGGTCACAGTCATCGTGACAGTCTTAGCACCACCAGTCTTGAATATGTTGGTGAACACACCTTCGGAAATGTCGTCGCCTACAAACTCCTGCCTGATGCCTTCACTCGTCGTCCAAACGACGGTGAGATTGTTTGTAAGGTCGGCATCAACATCGTCAATCTTCCACTTGATCGGAATCTGCACGTTAATGGCGGCATCGTTGGTTACACCGGTGTTGAACGGCAGGACAATCGTAGGAACTTCGTTGGCGACATACATCTTTTCCGTTACAGGGAGGTACACATCCTTGAGTGCGATACCGTCTTCATTGAGGGTTTCCGTGACAACTCGCGCCGTAACCGAAAAGCCACCCTTGAAGGAGACGGAGTTGGCGGTACCATCCATCTCAGAAATCAACACCTGCTGGCGAACCTGTCCAGGGCGGTAGGAAACGCTCTTTGTCGCAATTTCCATCACACCGTTGGCTCCTACCTGCGTACATTCAATCTCAACATCAATCTGCTTGGTTGCCGGAGTTGAGAGATCGACATAGAAATAGCTGGTACCCTTGTCGGCCTCCGTCTCGCCAAATGTGTTGGAGTTCGGGAAGACGATCGAGAGCGACGGAGTGTTGAGAACCTCGACCT
>JAGBFY010000294.1 GCA_017936245.1 Kiritimatiellia bacterium | reverse complement strand
TACAAGGCAACCCAAATGCAATAGACCGCAAATCAACGGATTTTTAGCATAAGTTAAATGCAACAAGGCAAACTAAATGCAAATCAACAACCTACCTTGCATTTAACCTGCCCATAGTTGCATTTACTTTGTCCGGCGACCTTTTTTTAATTTTTTTTTAAGTCGGTCATCGGCGAATTTCACTGACAATTCATCCTATAACACCGCCGCAGATTATGCGATCGGAATCATCGTAGAATACCGCTGATTGTCCAGGGGCAACGCCGAACAGCCCTTCCCCTTCGGCTCGGCATATGCCGTTTTCAAACACGACTGGTCCAAGAGGGACGCCTGTGCTGCGGATCTTGACCCTGCACGGAATAGCTTTTTCCGTCGGAGAGCTTGCCATCCACTTTATGTCCTTTACGCAGAACTCACGCCTGAACGCTTCCTGACGGCTTCCAACCACAACCTGGTTGCGGCATGCGTCTAGACGAATCACGTAATGCGGCTCTGGCCCATATACGCCGATACCCTTGCGTTGCCCGACTGTATATCGCCAGAAACCGGAATGCCGTCCGAGAACCTTTCCGGAAAGATCCACAATCTCCCCTTCCCGGTCGGCCTCGCCTATCAGTTCGTTCTTGTCGCCTGAATAGAAATCCTGAGAATCAAGTCTGTCCGCAGTCGAAAGACCCTTTGCGGCGGCAAGCTCGCGCACCTCGTTCTTCGTCATCCCACCGAGCGGGAACATAGTTCCGGCAAGCTGCTCCTGCGACAGGCGGTAGAGAAAATAGCTCTGATCCTTCTTTTCGTCCGCCGCACGGCAAACGGCATAGCGTCCGCTCCCGCACTGCTCTATCCGTGCGTAGTGTCCGGTCGCGAACCTTTCGAACTCAAGTCCGCACTTGCGCGCAACACGCGGAAGGAGACCGAACTTGATCTCAGCGTTACATATCACGCAGGGATTGGGAGTAAGTCCCATCAGGCTCGCTTCGCGGAAATAGCGGATTATCTCGCCATCGTACTCCTCAAAGCAATCGAACACCCTGTGCTCGATTCCAATCGCCTTCGCGAAATCTGCGGCCTGCGCGATGCTGTTCTCCTCGTTCGGACCGAAACACGCCGCCCGGTCACCGCCGCGATAGCGGCCCTCACGCCAGAGGCGCATCGTTATGCCGACGACATCATGTCCCGCCTCCTTGAGCATCAGCGCCACAACGGAGGAATCCACGCCCCCGGAAAGTCCAACCGCAATCTTCATCTGCCCCTCCAGTGCGGCGAATCGCCGCGTCCGTTCCAGACAATCCCTTCACCGATCGCCGATATGCTGCGCTCCAGCGCATCCCTCGATCCGAACGAATTCTCATCATCCACCGGCTTACCCTCATAGAGACGGTACCCGGAACGGTATTTGATGTCCGTAACGTTCGGCATGATGACGTTCGCGCCGGCAAGAAGCCCCCTCTCGCGTCCGTCCGGCGCCAGCGCCTGAAGCGCTGTGGAGGCGGCGATGTTCACGTCATGGAGGTGAAGTCGCGTAACGGCTATCATGCGAAGTCCAAGTTCAAGACGCTCCGCCGCGACCTGTGGCATCCATTCGGCATCGGCACCAAGCGGCGTATCGCGGTGAGGGATGTATGGTCCCATGCCTATCATGTCCAGATCCTCTGCGGCGAAGAATTCGATGTCCGCCGCCAGATCCTGAACCGTCTGCCCCGGAAGACCGCACATGACGCCGCTGCCGACCTGATATCCGTTCCTGCGCAGAGAATGCAGACACTCCCTTCGGCGAGACCAGGAATGTCCATCAGGGTGGAGTCTCGCATACAACTGCGCATTGGAGGTCTCGATTCTCAGAAGATAGCGGTGTGCGCCAGCCTCGCGCCATCTGCGGTAAGTCTCATCCGTCTGTTCGCCCAAGCTGAGCGTAATGCCGAACCCATCTCCGCATCTCTCATGGATCCTAGCGAGCACCCCCTCGATAAAGGAAGTGTTCTCCTCGCTTTCGATCTCGCCGGATTGGAGAACTACGTTGCCGTATCCGGCATCTCGTGCAATCTCCGCACGACGCACAATCTCATCGGCTTCCATCCGGTAGCGCCGGACATTCTGATTGCCTTTGCGTATCCCACAATAGAGACAGTCCTTCGCACAGACGTTCCCGCACTCCACAAGACCGCGCAAAGCTACAATGCGTCCGACCTCGCGGCGCTTAACCTCGTACGCTGCGGCGAACAGCTCCTGCGCATCGGACCATTCCAGAAGGCGGACAAGCTCCTCATGTGAAAGCACGAGCGGAGTCGCAGCCGCCTTTGAAAGTAGCGCATCCATCAGTTCACGCCATTCAGGAAAATAGCCCTGCCGGTCATCTCGTAGGAGTTTCTCGGCGTGACACGCACATTGTATGGTGACGGGGGAAGTTCACATTTGCCAAATACACAGGACGCGGTGTCCGACATGTGCTTCACGCTGTTCAGTATTCCCGGCTGATACACGAGCTTGACGCACTTTCTGTCCGGATTGGACGCAGACTCCAGCGCCACCTCGTAGTCATAGACGCGAGATAGCGAATCCCCTCTTCCACGCGCGGCTGGAAACGAGACAACAAGCTGTTCCTCGTCCTTGCCGGAAGGATCCTTGCCTTTCTTCTCCGAAAGAACGATCTTGGAACCTTCGGCGAATTCCGGGGCGCATGCAAGCTTTGAACGTTCCGCGAATGCGAATGGACGCGGACCGTGTGCGCTGCGCAGAACCGGCACCGCCCAATCCTCGCCCACCTTCTCCATCCGCGAAAGGTTGTAGCGTTCAAGCACGAATTCATCGTCCCATACCGTCATAAGCATACCCTGGGCGCCTCCGCGCATCCACGGCATGCGGATCTTCGTGCCGCTGTTCTCGCGTCCGTAAGGAAGATACACCGTACGGAGGGCTGCAGTGCCGATGGAGGTGAAGCTTCCCTGCCATACGCTTCTTTCGTCCGTAAGTGAATAGTGAGTATGACCTGAGAACGCAACAGCGTTCGGGAAAGCGGAAAGTATCTTCGAAGCGTCGCCTCCGTTGCGCTGATCCCATGTCCATGGTCCATAGCACGTATCCTTGGGATGCGCATGCTGAACGAAAAAGAAGGGTCTGTCCCCGGCAAGCGTCTGGCGATTGGAGTCGATGAAAGCCTTTAGCGCCTTGCCGTTCAGATGGTCGCCCCAATGTGCACCGACGAATGAATAGCCTTTTACCGTCTTTATGAAATAGGGGCTCCACTCTTCGTTGAAGAGCTCCTTCCAGTTGCGTCTGATGTCGGCGTAAAGTCCGTCAGTCACCACCGGACTCGTCAGGTCGCCTTCCTTTTTCTTCTTATCGTAATATGCGAACTCGTGATTCCCCGTGACGAACACCTTCACCGGCGTGTCGGAATCGCCGAACACGGACTTCCACGCATCAGCGACCACACGCATCTCCGACATGCGTCCGCCATTCGTCAGGTCACCGGCAATGATGACGGCATCCACGCCTCGCTTTTTGTAGAACTTTAGCGTCTCCACGAAAATGCGCGTCCAAGACTTGCTTTTGCGCACCTCTTCGTTACTGAGGTGGATGTCGCTGAGAACGCCCACAATGAGGTTGGGACGACCCAACCGTTCGGCGGCCAGCAGTGAGGTGCATCCAGTCCAGACAGCCGTACCAGCAATAGCACCTATGAAATCCCTGCGCTTCAACCGAAAGCAGCCATCATCATTCATATTCATTTCAATTCCCCTTCTCTATGTGCTCGGCAGCCCGGATGATGCGACGGGCGACGGCATCCTTGCTCATCAGCGGGAACTTGTCAATCCTGCCGTCCGGCCATACGAACGAAACGCAGTTTGTCTTCACGCCAAAACCGCTTCCGGCCGCGGTCACGTCATTGGCTACAACAAAATCCAACCCCTTCTCACGGCACTTGCGCGAAGCCTCGGCCGTCGGATCGCCGGTCTCGGCGGCGAATCCGATGAGAACCTTGCGCGAAGCCTTTCCTCGCAAAGAACGGATCTTCGCGGAGACTGTCTTTATCACATCAGGGTTGCGCACAAGCTTAAGGACCCCGTCCATCGCACCCTTCTTGAGCTTCGTTGAGGCGCATTCGGCAGGACGCCAGTCCGCAACGGCCGCTGTCGATATGAAGCAGTCGAACCGTTCCTTCTCGACGGCGGCGAGCATGTCCCTCGCGGACACGACATCCACGCGGCGCACCCCCTTAGGTGTTTTCAGAGCAACAGGCCCGGCGACAAGAACGACCTCATGCCCCAACGAACACGCAGCCCGGGCGATGGCAAACCCCATGCGCCCGGACGACGGATTTGACAGGAATCTTACGGGATCAATGAACTCCCGCGTCGGCCCTGCTGTGACAAGGATTCTCACCTTACCTTGCCTTGGCGATCGCCGCAGCCTCGGCGGCGAGCTTCTCGATGGCAGCCCAATCGTTTGCCGCCAGAGCATCCTTGGGAACAATCCAGGTGCCGCCGCATGCAACGATCTCAGGGACTGCGAGATATTCCTTGACGTTCTGCGGATTGACGCCGCCCGTGGGCATAAACTTCACGCCGGTGAAGCGGAACGCGCCAAGAAGGTTCTTGATCATCTTCACACCGCCCGCTGCTTCTGCCGGGAAGAACTTGACCATCGGCACACCGGCGGTCAGCGCCTGCGACAGCTCGGACGCAGTGGCGATACCAGGAACCATGGGAAGCCCGATTTCCTGCGCGTACGCGACAATTGCGGGATCGAAACCAGGAGCGACACCAAAAACCGCACCGGCATCCTTAGCCGCCTTCACCTGCTCCTTCGTGAGAAGCGTGCCCGCTCCGACAACGGCGTTAGGAACTTCTGCCTTGATCTTGGCGATTGCGCCTGCCGCCGCCTTCGTGCGGAACGTGACCTCAAGAACCGGCAGTCCTCCGTTCACGAGGGCGTTAGCGAGAGGAACGGCCTGAGCCTCGTCCTCGATCACGATCACCGGAATGATTCCGGCAGACTTCAATGTCTCTACGACTTCCATGAAAAACTTCCTTTTCTGTTTATGTAAATAAATACGTGGATTTTACCAAAACGCAGTCATCAACTCAATTGCGCTTAAGGAGCATCGCCTCAACACGGGCGGCATCCTCTGGCGTATCTACGCCGATTCCTTCATCCTCGGTACGAATGACAGCGATCTTGCCGCCCATCCAAAGAACGCGGAGCTGCTCGAGCTTTTCGGTGCGTTCCAGCGCACACGGCGACTCGGAGATGTATTTTTTGAGGAATCCGCCACGATATGCGTAAATGCCAAGGTGACGCGCGTAGAGTCCACCGGAAAGATCCGGCTCGTTGTCCCTGTCGCACGGAATCGGACAGCGCGAGAAGTAGAGCGCACCATCATCGCGATCGAGAACGACCTTTACGACGCTCTTCGCCGCAAGATCGGCGGAATTGCGGATCGGAGTGACGGCCGTAGCCATATCCCACCTGTCGCCCTCTTTCATGCGGGCGACAAGACGGTCGATGATATCCGGATCGATGAGAGGCTCATCGCCCTGAATGTTTACGAGGATGTCATCATCTGCGAAATCACCCGCCGCACATGCGATGCGGTCCGTGTCGCTCGGAAGTTCGCTCGGGGTCATGACAGCCTTGCCGCCATGCGCCTCAACCGCCGCTACGATGCGTTCGTCATCCGTTGCGACAATGACATCATCAAGGCTCTTCGCCTTCTTGACCGCGTCAACCACCCATGCCACAAGAGGCTTGCCCGCAAGCATCGCCAAGGGCTTACCCGGGAAACGGCTTGAACCGTACCGGCTCGGAATTATACCAACTGTCTTCATGCCGCCAATTATACCAAATAGTCCACCGAACAGTCACTAAATAGTCGACTAAACAACCACTGGGTGACAAGACAAAGTAAATGCGACTACCCGCGAAGCGGGGCGTCGCATTTACTTTGTCGTACGGCATAGTTGCATTGAATCTGCCTTATAGGCGGGGGTTGCATTCACTCTGCCTTATAAC
>JAGBFY010000293.1 GCA_017936245.1 Kiritimatiellia bacterium | reverse complement strand
GACATCTACCGTGCATATGTGCAGGAGAATATGCCGATAGGTGATGTGGCGAAGAAATTTGGTGTCAGCAAAAACTCGGTCAGTCAGATCAAGACCCGCATAGAGCGCCGCATTGTCGCTTTCGGACGTGAACTCGTTGAACGTGAAGGGGCGTCAGTGTCAATGTAGGAATGGTATATGTGAAACTCGGAAAGGAATAGTTATGGCGAAAAAGATGAAGAAGATGCTGGAGGTTTCGCTTGTTAATGCAGAATTGACCTCTTTGCCTGAACGCAGACTGCTAAAAAGCCGCAATCTTGTATGTGTGGACATGATATGGCCGCGAGCCGGAATCGCAAGGAAATCAGCGGCACGCGAAGCGACGTTCCATAAGGGGAAGGTTGACTTTTCATCCGAAGAATGGGCGAAGCGCGTCGTGTTCCGTGAGGATGTGGATGCCCGCACGGCATTTGCCGTTTCAATAACGGAGCCGGTCACCGTACAGAAGATCAAGCGCTTTGCGAGGCTCACTGCCAAATATGCGCTTCGGATGGGTGCTGATTTCATGGAGAAGGCGATGGTGGGATATGCGGACATCGCTTCCGCTCCGATGGATGCGCTCTCTGCGATGGTTGGTGAAAAGGATGCCCCAGAGGCGATAGCGCAGGGTGTGGTCGATTTTCCAGAACTTCCGGCAGACGACGCAGAGGTCTTTGTCGAAGTGCCACTTAAACGTCCCGGTTCTGACAAGACAATCGGAACGCTTATCCTCTCCGTGCGCGGATGAGTGTTGCGGAGAGACTTAGGCAACCCAAAAATATGGTATAATCAATGGCTTCCAAACAAGGAGGATTATGAATAGAAGAGATTTTCTGAAAGGTGCCTCTGTTGCGGGGCTGGCTTCGGTTGTCGGATGCAAGGCGGCCAAGGCTGCATGCGGTGGCGGCAGGTGCGGTTGCGGAATCAACCTCTGCCTTCAGTGGCACGCTATTCCGGTTGCGGACGACTTCAACGCCAAACTTGACTATCTTGAAGCCAACGGATATGCGGCGGTCGAGCTTCCCACCGGCAGGAAGTGCGAGTGGATCCTTGAAAAGGGCGAGGCTTTCGGCAAGGCCATGCAAGGACGCAAGCTCTTCTGCGCCACGGCGTGCGGTCCGAGCCGGTTTGACTATGCCGACCCCAAGATGAACGATGCCGAGGTTGAGAAGTTCATGCCCGTACTTGAGATACTGGGAGGATTGAAGTCTGTCGGCCTCATCATCTGTCCTGCACGTTCCAAGCCTGAGGTCGGGCTCAAGGAACTTCGTGAGGATTTTGTTACGAACACCGGCAAGCGCCTTGCCGAGAAGGCGGCGAAGTGCGGTACATCTATCGTGCTTGAACCGCTCCAGCGCAAGGAGACCCCGTTCCTGCGTCAGGTGTCTGACGCCGCCAAGATGGCGCAGGAGATCGGTCCGGGATGCACCGTGCTTGCCGACTTCTGGCACATGACATGGGAAGAGGCCAACGACCGCGCCGCAATGCTTTCCGCCGGTTCGCTCCTCACCCACGTCCACATCGCGTCCCGTCGCAACCGCAAAATCCCTGGCTCAGACGGTGTCGCCGACAACTACGAGCTCGGCTTCCGCGGACTGAAGGAGATCGGTTACAACGGAGCCGTCTCCCTTGAGGCGGGCTGGGTGCCGAAGGGCACGGACGCCAAGGGCAAGGCCATATTCCCAGACCTCGCGGAACGTCATGTCATTCTCACGAAGATGTGCGAACTTCTTCGCCGCCAGTGGGAAGAAGCGTAAGAGAGTTAGTGGTTAGTGATTTGTGGTTAGTGGTTAGTTATTAGATGTTGCCCTGACCCCTATCCCCTAACCACTAACGACTAGCCACTAATCACTAATCACTAACTACTAACAACTAACTACTAAAATGAACAGAAGAGATTTCTTGAAGTCAGGATCTATGTTTGCAGCCGCAGGGATGTCGGCATATGCCACTGCCGCGCTTAACGGCAAGAAGGAATTGAAAGTTGCCGTAGTCGGCTGCGGAGGACGCGGCACCGGCGGAATGTGGAAGCCGGCGAATGCGCAGGACTTCTACAAGTTTGGCGCACTGGGTAACATGATGCAGGCGGCGGCGATTCTCCGTGAACAGGGCATCGACATCACGGTCAAGCCTGTCGCGTTCGCCGACTATTTTCTCAACAAGGCTGAGTTCGCCGCCGAGAAGTTCGGCGTGGACAAGAAGTTCGCATTCGGCGGAGCCAACGGCTACAAGAAGATCATGGCGATGCCGGAAGTGGATGTCGTCATCCTTACGACCCCGCTCAACTTCCGCCCGATCCACACGATGGCTGCGGTCAAGGCCGGCAAGCACGTGTTCGCCGAGAAGGGCGTGGCGGTCGATGCGCCCGGCGTGCGTCTCATGATTGAGGCTTCGCGCCTCGCTGCGGACAAGGCTCTCACAGTCGTGTGCGGAACGCAACGCCGTCATCAGCGCGGCTACCTGCAGGTCAAGAAGGCACTTGATGACGGAATCATCAGCCCCATCCTTGGCGGCGAGGTGTACTGGAACAGCCGCGTACCGTGGGTGCGTGAGCGTACGCCTGAGATGAGCAACAAGGACTATCTCTGCAACAACTGGCTCAACTTCACGGAGCTTTCCGGCGACCACATCTGTGAGCAGCATGTCCACAACATCGACGTTGCGAACTGGTATATCGGCCGCTTCCCGAAGACGGCTCTTGCGTTCGGTGCCCGTACACGCCGCGTGAGCGGAAACCAGTACGACTTCTTCTCGGCGGATCTCGACTACGGCGACGGTGTGCACATCCATTCTATGTGCCGTCAGGTTTCCGGCTGCAAGGACGACGTGCGCGAATTCTTCCGTTCCGGCAATGCAATCATTTCCACGAGCCACAGGGCTCAGGTTGTGAGAAGCGCTTCGGACAACAAGAAGATCGCGCTTCCCGGCGACTATCCGGACGTGAACCCCTACGTGCAGGAGCATGTGGATCTTCTCAAGAGCATCCTTGGTGCAGGTCCGTACTATAACGAGGGCGAGGCGTGTGCGCTTTCGACGGCATGCGGCATCATGATCCGTCTCTCTGCCTACACCGGACAGATCGTTACGATGAATGATATCATCAAGACCGAATCTTCTCCGTTCTACAAATATGCGTGCACTCCGACACCGGAAGACTTCGAGAAGGATGGCGACGTTCCGATGCCAGAGTACGGCGAGAACCAGTGGCCGCTTCCCGGCGTTGCATGGGAAGATCCCAAGAAGAAAAAGGCATAAGTTATTCAGACCGCTCCCGTTTTCGCTGAATGGTGTGAAGGAGTTTTGACTCGATATGAAGAAAAGGGTATTCATAGATGGTTCCGCCGGAACGACCGGTTTGCGGATCCGGGAGCGTCTCGCCGAGCGCGACGACCTTGAGGTCGTCGTTCTCGCCGAGGAGGTCCGTAAGGATATCGAGGCGCGCCGCGCCGCGCTGAACGCCGCCGATGTGGCGTTTCTCTGCCTGCCGGACATGGCGGCGATCGAGGCGGTGTCGCTCGTCGACAATCCGGACACGGTCATCATCGACACTTCCACCGCGCATCGCACGAACGACGGCTGGGCATATGGTTTTCCGGAACTCGCAGGGCTTCGGAATCGCATCGCGGCGTCAAAGCGCATTGCAAATCCCGGATGCCATGCTACCGGATTCATCGCCCTCGTTGAGCCGCTCGTCAGGGCGGGACTCGTTTCCCGTGATGTTCCGCTTTCCGCTTTTTCGCTCACCGGATATTCCGGCGGCGGAAAGAAGATGATTGCGGAGTATGAGGATGGCGGCGTACCGGTGTCTGGTCTGATGGCCGGAGGAAGGCAGTACGCTCTTGGACAGAAGCACAAGCATCTGCCTGAAATCGTCAAACTCTGCGGACTCTCCGTGGCGCCGGTGTTCTGTCCGATTGTGGTTCCGCACCATTCCGGGATGGAGGTGACGGTGCCGCTTTTCGCGAAGGATCTGAAGGGCAGCATCGACGATGTGAAGAATCTCTATCGTGATGCGTATGCGACCGGGCTTGTACGGTTTGTAGAGGATGCCGATGAAGGAGGATTCCTTTCGTCCGCAAAGCTCGGTGGCAAAGATACGCTCGAGGTCTCCGTGTACGGAAACGATGAGCGTATCATTCTCGTGTCGCGCTTCGACAATCTCGGCAAGGGTGCGTCTGGCGCCGCGATACAGAACATGAACATTGTTCTTGGTGTGGACGAGAAGACGGGGCTGAGCGTGTGATGGAACTCTACGTAGCTACACATAATGAACACAAACTTCGCGAAATCGGGGAGATGCTTCCTGGTTTCACGATTCTTTCTGAAGATCCCGATGTGGAGGAGACCGCTCCGGACTTTGCGGGCAACGCGCTTATCAAGGCTAGGGCGATAGCCGCCGCACACAAGGGATGCTGGGTGATGGCTGACGATTCCGGGCTTGAGGTCGCCGCGCTTGGAGGAGAACCGGGTGTGCGCAGTGCGCGTTATGCGGGCGAGCCTTCAAACACGCCCGCCAACAATGCGCTCCTTCTAAAGAATCTTGAGGGAGTGGCGGACCGCCGTGCGAACTTCACGTGCTGCGTTGCTCTTGTCGATCCCGACGGCGTGGAGCATGTTCTTGCAGGACGCTGCTACGGCACGATTGCTCAGGCTCCGTCTGGAGCAGGCGGTTTCGGATACGATCCGCTTTTCATTCCCGATGGACACACAAAGTCATTTGCGGAGCTTTCTGCGGACGAAAAGAACGCCATATCGCATCGCGGCCGTGCGCTTGCCGAGGTGCAGAATTGCATCCAGGGCTTTACGGCTCGATGATCACCCTTGTTCCCGCCCTGACGAGTTCGTAGAGCTTTTCGGCGTTCCAGTTCGCGAGACGGAAACAACCGTGGGATTCGGCGCGCCCTATGCGTTCGGGAAGCGGCGCTCCATGTATTCCGTAGCCGGGGATTGAGAGACCAAGCCAGACTACGCCTACGGGATTGTTCGGTCCCGGCGGAAAGATGTGGCGTTCGATGCGCTTCCCTTTCGGCGTGTAGTCGGGAGTGTATGTGTAGTTTGGATTCGGAATCTGAGTGATGATCTTTATTTCGCCGGGCGGTGGACGCTTCGATCTGTTTTTGGCTATCGAACATGGAAACTGTGCCATTGGCTTGCCGTTTATGTCCATTGCTGTTATGGTGAACCTTGAAAGGGATACTTTGATGAAGGCTGCCTTGTCGCCGACGGCCACGGGGGATACTTCAGGAATCTTTATTTTGGTGCCGACCGTTGCTTTGTTCCATACGATATGCGGATTGAGCCGCTTAAGCGTGTTTTGTGTCACATGGCCGCGTTCAGCGAACATCTCAAGTATTGTTTCGTAGCCCATCCTCTGCAGTTTTGATTTGGCGGCAGGGCTTTCAGGTATTTTTGTGAGTGCCGCAATATCCGCTGCATTCACCTCGACGGTGATGAAGAGGTCTGGTTCGTCGGAAAAGTATTTTTCAAATGCGAATTCCTCTTCATCCGGCTTTGGCGGCGGCAAGTTGTTCGCTGCACAGTATGCAGCGAGTGCGGCACGAGTTTTGCTTCCCGTCTGACCATCCATGACGTTCGGGGAAAAGCCGCGCCTATCCAAGCATATCTGAAGGGCGAGTATTGCTAGAAAGACTGTTTTCATTATGGCGTGAAAGTTTAGCAAATCCCCTTTCAGGTGTGAATTAAAAAACGATGGTTTTTCGCATAACTTTGACAGGTCTTGAGTCAATTTGTGTGTTGCCGATATAGAGGCGGTATGGTATCATTACGGGCTTATATGAAATGTCGTGCGGATTTGCATCCATCCGACGGTGCAAAAAGCAAAAAGGAAACGAGGTAAAAAATATGAAGATGAAAGCACTTGTTGCAGGTGCGGTTGTTGGCGCTCTTGCCCATGCCGGAGTTGCGGAACTTCCCGCTGAGATTAAATGCGAAGGCAATTATGGCGGTCATCTTCAGGGAACTGATGCGCGGGGGACGAACATCTGGTGGAGCTTCACAAAGAAGATTGTTCGGACCGATCTTTCCGGGCGCGTTCTCGCATCGTGCGATGCACCGAGCCATCAGGGCGATCTTTGCGTGAAGGGCGACACCCTTTACGTCGCCGTTAACCGCGGACGCTTCAACACTGAAACCAACGGCAACAGCTTTGTCTATTCGTTTGACGCAATGACTCTTAAACAGAAAAAGGTGTGGCCGCTTGATATGCCCATGGGAGCGGGCGGCATGACATGGAAGGATGACAGGTTCTATGTGGTAGGCGGTTTGACGCCCACTCGCCGCTGCAATTATGTGCACGAGTATGATAAGGATTTCAATCTCGTGAAGCGTCATGTGCTCAACAGCGGCTATACCGTGCTTGGAATACAGACCGCTACATTCATGGATGGTGAGTTCCTTTTCGGCATTTACGGCGGCAGGGGGAATCCGGGCGGAATCCTGCGCTGTTCTCCGGATTTCAAGAGCTTACGCCGCTACACCGGCGGCGGATCTGTGGGGTTTGCGAAAATCAACGGGCGAATCTATACGGGCAGTACACCGAGCATGAAAAACGAAAAGCGCAGTTGGACAGGGAGTCTCAATCTGTCGGACAATCTTCTGGGTGATGAGAACCTCTTTTCCAATGCATGGTACGAAAAGGGGGTGTTCACGGATGCGCCGGTCAAAGCGGTGAAGATAGAGATAGGAACGGCGAATGGAGAAGTGAACTTCAAATTCGGCAATTCTTGGCGGAAGAGGATGAAAAGTATTGCGGCAAAGGGATACAATGCGTTCTTCATGGATATGGCGGACGGTTTTGCGTATCCGAGCCATCCTGAACTGGCGGCGAAGGGTGCATGGACGCAATCTCAGTTGATGAAGGCTCTTGAAATGGCGCGCGAGGAAGGGCTTGAGCCAATTCCGTATATGGACTTCACCT
>JAGBFY010000292.1 GCA_017936245.1 Kiritimatiellia bacterium | reverse complement strand
GGTGGTGTAGGAGCTCCCATGCATGGTTTTCGAGTCGCTCCCATGAAGAGGGTGCGCGTGGGCATTATCGGCGTTGGAAGTCGTGGCACGGCTGCGGCGCACCGTATTGCGCAGATCCCTGGCTGTGAGCTGACCGCAATTTCCGATATCAACCCCGAACGTCTTGACCTCGTTCAGAAGTGGTTGAAGGATCATGGCTATCCTGCCGCGAAGGAATGGAGCCGCAATGGCGATGAGGATGCATGGAAAGGGCTTTGCGACTCCGATGTGTGCGATGTTGTATACTCTGTGACGCCGCGTCCGCTCCATTGCCCTATCAATGTGTATGCGATGGCTCACGGCAAGCACGTGCTTCAGGAGGTGCCCGGCGCATTCTCGCTTGACGAGTGCTGGGCGACGGTCGAGGCGGCGGAGAAATACAAACGCCACTGCATGATGCTTGAGAACTGCACGTACGGCGAAGAAGAGATGCTTGCGTTCAACCTTGTGAAGAAGGGCAAGCTCGGCGAGATCATGCAGGCTGAGGTCGGCTATCAGCACGACCAGCGCTCGCTCCAGTACAAGCCTCGCGACGGACGCTTCTGGCGCATTGATCGCCATATGAAGCACCATGGCAACTACTATCCTACGCATGGTCTCGTTCCTGCGGGACGCTGCCTCGACATCAACCGTGGCGACCGTTTCGACTATCTCGTGTCGATGGAGACGAAGTCCGCGTCGTTCGAGCAGTTCGGCCGCGACAATTTCCCTGCGAGCGACTGGCGTCACAACGCCAAGATGGTCAAAGGCGACATCAACATGTCCATGCTCCACACGGCAAACGGCAAGATCCTTACCCTCAAGCACAACGTCTGCACTCCGAGTCCGTATGATCGCGGCAACATGTTCCTCGGCACGAACGGCATCTACCGCAGCTATCCGTCCCTTTTGATGGCGTGGGAGGAGAAGACCGGCGATATGGGCGCTCACAAGTACTTCCCGGCGGACAAGGCCGAGCGGATCCGTCAGGAGTACAAGCATCCGTTCTGGAAGGTTGCCGGAGAGATCGCCAAGAAGGTCGGTGGACACGGCGGTATGGACTTCATCATGGATCTCCGCTGGGCATACTGTCTGCAGAACGGTCTCCCGCTCGATACGGACGTGTACGATCTTGCTACATACTCATCCATCGTCGAGCTTACCGAAAAGTCCGTCAACGCCCGCTCTGCGGTCGTGGAGTTCCCCGACTACACGCGCGGCGGCTGGAAGACGGCTAAGCCGTTCACGGTCGATGAGATCGACATGAACAAGTTCGACTTCTCGAAGGGCGTCAAGAAGGACGCCGATGCCCAGCGTACCTGAGGACTCGGCAATGAAGAGGTTCAACAGAAGAGGGTTCATTCTCGGCGGCGCCGCGGCTGCGGCTGCCGGGTGCACGACAGTGGGCGGCAAGGCTGAGAAAGCCGCCGCCCCTGTGCAGACGGCAACGCCGGTTGTGGCAGCACCTGCGAAAAAACCGCTTGATCCGTACAAGGGAACGCAGGGCGTGCCTCTGAAGGTCGGTACGCCATGTCTGCAGTCCGCGGCATCGACTTCGATGGGAATCAGCTGGTCGGTATCAGGATTGGCGAAGGGTGTTGTCGAATATGCGGACAATCCGCAGTTCCGCAATTCGGTGACCGTCAAGTCCGGCGGTTTCGGTCTTGCCCCTATCGATATTTCCGCCATCCAGGTCCGCTTGACCGGGCTCAAGCCGGCTACGAAATACTGGTACCGTACGGTCACCACGCCGTTTACGGACTACTCCAACATATACAACGCCAAGCTCGGAGAGCCGATTGTTGGCAAGACGTATTCCTTCACCACTCTTGGCGAAGGCAATCACGGTAGGTTTGCCATGATCTGCGATACGCATGGACA
Source organism: Kiritimatiellia bacterium (assembly GCA_017936245.1). GTDB lineage: Bacteria > Verrucomicrobiota > Kiritimatiellia > RFP12 > UBA1067 > UBA1731. The sequence goes on along the minus strand of JAGBFY010000292.1, from coordinate 1,347 downwards.
GTGGAAGTCCTACGAGATGCGCGCTAAGTTTCTCAAGGAAAACAAGCCCGAACTTCTGCTGTGGAACGGCGATGCGACGAATACCACGCAGGACAAGGCGACCGCAGTCGAAATATTCCTTGATCCGCCGGTTCCGTCAGCAGAGTTCGCCGCCGAGGTTCCGATGTCTTTCGTCAGCGGTAACCATGATTATCGAGGAAGCTGGATTTCGAAGATCAACGAGGTGCTGCTGCCGCGTCTGCCTTCAGAGCGTTCCAGCGATTTCTGGGATCTCAAGTGGAACTTTGCTGAACGTCTCGGCGATATGGCCATCATTGGCATGGATACGGGCGAGGATAAGCCTGACGCCCATCCGAAGTGGTTCGGCCTCGCCAATTTCGAGCCGTACCGCAAGGCTCAGGCGAAATGGCTTGAACAGGCCCTCGCGCGTCCGGAAATCGCATCTGCGAAGTTCAAGGTGCTTTTCTGTCACATTCCGCTTTATGCGGCACCAGACCACCCCGACTACCCGCATGATGGAGTAAAGGTCGATCCGCAGGATTACGCATACTGGTCGCGTGAATGCTTCGAACTCTGGAATCCAGTCATGGAGAAGGCGGGAGTCCAGCTTGTTGTAGCCGGGCACAAACATAGATACCGGCATGATTTGCCATCCTCCGGACGCAGGTGGCATCAGGTAGTAGGTGGAGGTCATGAACTTGGCATGTCGCACGGCAAGCCCGATGATGGCCGTTTTCCGACCGTCATCGAAGGCACCGTCAAGAACGGACGGCTTGTGGTGACTGCGCATGACGTGTTCAAGAACCGAATAGCCGAAACCTTCACAATCTAAATCGCGCCCTGACTTTACGGGAGTCGGGGCTCTATGATATAATTAACGGCTTTTAAAATGGGTGCCATTCCGCTTGCGGTATGGTGCTTGTGGAAAAATGGCATAAATGCTATCGGTCAACAGATGAATACAGTTCCTTATAAGACATATCTGACGGAAGGGGAGCTTCCGTCAGCCTGGTACAATGTTCGCGCGGACATGAAGGTAAAGCCTGCGCCGCTTCTCAATCCGCAGACTCTTAAGCCGGTGACGGCGGCCGAACTTGAGAAGGTGTTCTGCAAGGAGCTTGTGAAGCAGGAGCTTGACGAAACGTCCGCATACATTCCGATCCCGGAAGAGGTGCAGAGGTTCTACAGGATGTTCCGTCCTTCGCCTCTCATAAGGGCATACTTCCTTGAGAAGGCGCTTGATACTCCGGCGAAGATATACTACAAGTTCGAAGGCAACAATACCTCCGGCTCCCATAAGCTCAACAGCGCAGTCGCCCAGGCGTATTACGCGAAGGCGGAGGGGCT
>JAGBFY010000291.1 GCA_017936245.1 Kiritimatiellia bacterium | reverse complement strand
TCTGGATTGTTGAACTCAAACCTGAGCCTTACAGGATCTATAAGATGTGAGAGATCCCACAGGTTCTTGAGCGTATGGTGAGGCCAATAGATGGGCCTCTTCGTATAGCGGTTCTCTACAAACAACGGCCCGATATCGATAAGTCCGAAGAACCCGGGCCTCACTTCCGCCGTACAGTCAAGATCGAAAGCCATTGAACCGCCGGACTCACGGAGCATCTTGTCGAACATCATGCGGTTGCGCTTCAATGCAAGAGGCGAATGCAGTTTCATCGAATCCATCTTGAAGTAGTCGATACCGAGCCTACGGTGCAGATCAAGGAGACAATCCGCATCGCGCTCCCAGTTCGCGGCTTCATCGCTCGAATCCGGACCGAACCAAAGTCCGAAGCGCATACCCTTCTCCTTCGCTTTCCCGACAAGAAATTCAAGTCCGTCTGGAAAGCGTTCACGGTCCGCAGTCCAGAAGAGAGGGTCGGCCGCCCAATATCCGCTCCATACCTTCTTCGTTCCGGCAAGCGCCTTCTTCTTCGAATTAGCCGTCCGCCCGCGCTGCCATCCATCGTCTATCTGAATGACATCCACCCCCATTTTGGCGCCGGCATCGATCTCCTTAAGCAGAAACTCCTGACAAATGCGGGAATCCCTGTTGCCAGCGCCCCATGTATTAGAAAGCAGCACCCCGTCACGGCCCGGACGGTAAGGCCTGATCGCCCGCTGAAACGCAATGACCGCGCGCTGCCGTCCAGCCTCACCGCCGCAATAGACGAGTTCGGCCAGCGGATAGCCGTTCGCAAGCATCGCAATTCTGCGACCTGCTCCATCTACGATGAAGTCGTCATCCTTGCCCGGTCGCGCAAGCGGCATCGGAGCGATCCTCACAAACACGAGGCCTTCGCCAGACAGCACATCACAGACATCAAGCGAAGTGGCGGCAACAGTGAATGCCCTGTCATAGCTCATGAGCAGACGCTCATCGGTATAGAGGAGCTGGTCGCGGATATCCGTTTGGTCTGCGCAGATGACGCTTGTAGCCTTAATGTGACGCTGACCATATGAGATATGGTCGGTCTGACCGGCAGCCGCTCCAAGGGCATTGTTCCATTCCTTGATTTGATAGACATCCCGGTCAAGATCATGCGCTGCTGCCGGTGCACGTCGCGCAGGACATATGGAGATCACTCCAGGCATTCCGGAGAAAACATAAAGCGTATTCGTGACGCCGGACGCTGATATATCCACCCGGATACCTTCGACGCCGACAGGGCTCCATTTCGATTTTTCGGCAACAACCATCACCTGATCCGCATTGGATTCACGGAATTTCTCCGTCTGCCATTCCGATCCTGACGAACCCTTGAACGAAGTCGTCAGCAGCCTTCCGCCAATACAGACACACCTCTTTGAGAAAAGCGCGTTCCCTACCGTGACCGAACGGTCATCCCACTTGATGTCGCATCCGTTTGCATTGAACTCACCGCCGAAAACAGGCAAAAAGGCAAACGCCATGCCAATTGCCGCAATACTTATTTTCATGCTCATAACTCATCCACTCCAATCTTCTTCGCATCAAAATCAACGAACTCGCGCATCATTGAACCGGAAGCGAGGTTGCAAGAGAAAAACCGATTCAGACCCCTTCGTGGAAACAAGGCGATGCACACGCACCATCTTATCCACATAAATGCACCCGTCCCTTCGCAACGAAGGGAAATCAGCTGCATTTGTCGCTATCGGTCTCATCGCCTTGAATTATACCATACTTTCAGTGTTGATTTTGATGTCTTACGATGTATGCCGCACCCCCGTTCCGCTTCCGGCAGAATAAAAATCATGCGCGGCTGTCGCGACTGCGATGTTTGTGGTATCATAGTAGCCATTCAAAAAAGGGAGAAAAGAAATGGAAATCAAAGTGGGAATTTCATGCACCGGATGCGGGAAATGCGTGAAAGACTGTCCGGTAGGCATACTTGAACTCAAAGATGGAAAGCCATCTGTGCGCAAAGGCAAGGATGGGATGTGCCTTGACTGCCGTCATTGTGTAGCGGTGTGTCCTGAAGGCGCAATGGGCGTAAACGGAATTTCCGCCGACGACTGCCGCATGCTTTCGGACATGCCGGTTCCTCCTCCGGACGAGGTCGCTAATCTTCTTATGTCCCGCCGTTCCATGAGA
>JAGBFY010000290.1 GCA_017936245.1 Kiritimatiellia bacterium | reverse complement strand
CCCGAAACCGATGCCGCAGACGGTGAATACGGCAAAGCATGGGTTGGCTCCGAAAAGCCACTTGAGATATTGCCACCATGGATGCACATGGTAGGCGGCTCCTTCCGATACGGCATCTCCCGCCGCTCTATGGACGTATGACATCGGAGCGGCGATGAATGCATTGTACAGCCCCTGCCAGTTCGAGGCGAACGACGAATAGAATAGGATTGAGGTGAGCGCAAATCCTGCAACGGCGAGAAACATATGTGACGATGCTTTTGCCGTATCAATGGCTGGCAGAGGGGTGTGTCCGCGCAGGATACGCGACCCTGCCAACATGAAAATGGCGGTTGCAGCAGTGGCGGCGAATGTGAGGACCGAAGTTTCCTTTGTCGCGAATGCGAGACCTGCGCCAATGCCGAACATTAGCGCCCATGTGCCGGGCTTGACCTTGCCCGTGCATTCGTTCTTTGCCGCATAGCCGACGGTCGCCCAAAGCATCATAGCCGTGAATGAGGCAAGCAGCATCTCCTGAATGAAGTCGGTTGCGAAGAACGCGAATATCGGAGATGTGGCGAGCAGGAGTGTGAATGCGGATGCCTGAAGTTTTCTTGTGGAATGCTTCCTGAAAAGCCTGCAAAGCCCGAGAAAGCAGAATCCGAGCGCGATGACGGCGAAAAGAAGCGGAGTGCATCTCAGAAGCGTACCGTCAAGCGTGGCGGTGGAGTTGTTGCCCGCCGCTTTCTGCACTGCTGCCGCGGCATAATAAAGGGTAGGGCCGTGATGGTCCTTCGGGTCGTATCTGTACACACCGGTTTCAAGGAGACGTCCGGTGGTGAACGCCTGATTTGCTTCGTCTGGATGGAATGTACGGTTGAATATTGACATGCCTTTGTCTCGGACCTGTTTTAGCTTAAAGGTAGAACACATTATATCATGATAGGGCAATGTTGAAATGATGCGAGGGGTGAATTGCATAAAATTACCAAAAAACCTTGACAAAAAAAAAATAGGTTATGTTATATTCTGACTTCGAAACTTTTAAGGCTGATAGGGAAAGCGACGGATGAATATCAAACAACGGTGGAAAACGGCAGGAGACAAAGCTTTCGAGCGTCTCTTCGCATTTGTTTTGATGGTGGTGTCAGGTGCGTGTTTCGCGAATGGCGTGACCGTATCTTCCTTTGGAGTCGATCCGGTCGATTCCACAAAAATTCTCCAGAAGGCTTTGGATTCCGGGGCAAGCTGCATTATCGTGGATAAGGCGGGCAGTCCTTGGGTGACGGGACCGCTTTTCGTACGCAGCAACACAGAGCTTGTTTTTGAAGAGGGTGTGGAGCTTGTTGCGAAGAAGGGTGAATTTAAGGATTTGTATGATGCGCTCCTTACTTTACATGGCGTAACTAACGTGACATTGCGAGGTCTTGGCAAGGGTGCAAAGTTGTGGATGCACATCAAGGACTACCAGGGGTCCGAGTACAGGCATGGAGAATGGCGCCATGTCGTAAACCTTCTCAGCGTTAGGGATGTGACGATCAAGAACCTCACGCTTGCCGATTCCGGCGGCGACGGCGTATATGTAGGTGCCAAGCCGTCCAACATCCCTTGCCGCAACGTTGTCATCAGCGACTGCATATGCGATAACAACAACCGTCAGGGAATTTCTGTGATTTCAGCGGACGGCCTCCTCATCGAACGCACAGTGATGAAGAACACGCGCGGCACAGCGCCGAGAAGCGGAATCGATTTCGAACCGAACTCGCCGAATCAGGTGCTTTCAAGGATCGTCATGCGCGACTGCCTTACCGAGAACAATGTGGGAGGTGGATATGAAATCTATGTTGGACAAGGGCGTCATAATCCCGTTGACATCACACTTGAAAACTGCCGATCTATTGGTGATGGTGTAGGGTTTAAGCTTGGCTTTAGTGAAGTCATGAAGCCCGGTACCGTTCCCGGTGGCATGGTGCGCGTGCGAAACTGCTCGTTTTCGAACAGTCGCGGATCGACTTTCTACATCTTCAACAAGCCTGCAGGCTTCATTGACGTTCTATTCGAGAACTGTATGGTTGTGCGTCGAGCAGGACAGCACGGAAACGTTCCTGATGTAAAACTGCATACAGCCGGCAGAACTGCTAAACCAACAGATGGAGTGGAGTTCCGCAATGTGACCATTCGCCGTAAGAATGCAGAGGGCTGGTTGTTGGTGTCGAAGCAGCCATGGTCTTCAGTCGGCATAGAAAATGTAAAAGGTACCGTCAAGCTCGCCTTTGATGACGGTACATCAAAGACCATTCAGCTTGACGATGAATGGAGACATTCTGTGTTCCCCAAGGCAACGGAACCCTATGTGATTGACAATGTCAGTTTCGATCCCGCCAAGGTATGCCGTATTGTTGATGAGAGGCCAGGCGAGATGGTTGCCCTATCTCCACTTACATTGCGGTTTGGTCTTGATGCATGGGTTTATGCGGCAAAGCCAGGACCTGTCAACTTTAATGTCAGGATGCGTCGGGTTGTAAATAAACAGCTTAAGAAAGACGGTAGCTTTACTGTCAGCAATGTCCGGGGCAAGAAAATCGCCACGCTTCCCGTTGCGTCCGTCAAGGCAGAAACGCGCACGTTCACGGCGCCGACGGCTGGTTTCTACCGCATCCAGTGTGATGTTCTGCCGCAAGGTCTTATATTTGAGAGCTGTGACGCGCCTATCGGTTTTACCCCGATACCGCGTTTTGGGCTAGATATCTTTCGTGGTAATTCAGATCTTTTCTTTGCACATTCGGCTGGCGTGGACGAGACATTCTTCTGTGGTGGAACGGGTGAGGCTGCAACGATGAAGCTCTTCGATTCAAACGGAAAGAAATATTCTGAATGGCGCAATCAGTTGGATTGGGGGTTCGTGCGCATTCCACCATCTGCGCCTGAGGGATTGTGGCGTGTTCGCATATCGATGCCGGATAAAGGCTACAGAGCTGAAGATACCTGTTATGACAGGACTGGTGCGCCATCGGTGTTCTTCATGTCGAAGGAGAAGTGCTGGTTTTCAGCGAAATAATAACAAAAGAGAAAGGTATTGATGCCATGAATGCAAAAGTGCTTGGAGTGTTGCTGGCTGCCGGAATCTCCGTTGGAGCATCCGCAGGAAATGTGTGGTGGGTGGACAAGGCGACTGGAACCGATGGCGACGGGCGCGGCAGAAGCGATTCGACCGCCTTTCTGACCATACAGGCCGCAGTCAATGCGGCGCAGTCGGGGGATGAAATCCGCGTCAAGCCGGGTGTCTATGACGAGGGCGGAGGTTATTACAATAACTGGAACAATCGTGTACTTATACAATCGAAGGTTTTGAAGATCGTATCGACCGGCGGCAAGGATGTTACGCATATTGTCGGCGGCAAAAACATTCGATGCGTGTGCATGGCCAATGCGAAGGGGAGTGTCGTAGAGGGGTTCACCATCCGTGACGGAGAGGCTACCTATTCCCAAAGTGGTACTGATACGGTCAACGGTTCAGGTGCGGGTGTTCTTGGCATATCCGCCTCCAAGACATATGCGACGGCAAATGGATGCATAGTTGACTGCGTCGTCTCAAACTGCGTGGCAGTACGTGGTGGAGGTATGCGAGGTTTGACGGCGGTAAGGTGCTGGATTACCGAGAATGACGCTTCAAATTCGGGACCAGCCGGGCGAACGTGTGATTTCGTCAATTGTCTTATTACGCGAAACTATACTACGCAATGTTTGTATGATGGCTGCAAGGCGGTAAACTGTACGATTGTGGATAATATGAAGGGGGTGCAGAGTTGTACCCTCTTCAATTCTGTATTGCACAACAATTCCAATGGAACAGTTGATGAACGGAATTTGTATCCAGGTACTTTGCTAAACCATTGTGTGACACGTGTTGACGGCTACGATGCTTTTAAAGATACGGCGCAACCTGTTGACACAATCACCAATTCGCTGCCGTATCAGTTCATAGCGCCTCTTTATGACGACTTCCGTGTATTGAAGGGAAGCGAAACGGAATTTGCCGGAGATGCGGCGCTGATTTCCTCGGCCGGAATCGAAGTCCCTGCGGGAGTCGATCTGTTCAAGGACCTGAACGGCAAGGCCAT